>DTTG01000083.1 GCA_012964845.1 Fidelibacterota bacterium | reverse complement strand
CAGTATTTATGTCTAATATCATAGAAACCAGAGGAATACTTTGTCCTGCAGAAATTATATCTGTCTGAACGGTTATAGAATCATATACTAATGGCGGGTTTGTAATAATCTGATTTCCCAAATCTAAACTGAGGGCATAAAATGTTCCCCAATATCCGGACAGGGAATCATCAACATAATAAGGTCCAGAATTCAAATTACCCATTAGTTCATCTGACCAAGACACTTGATTAATTAAATAGCGAAAATAATTTTTGGATGTTTCTTCTTCAATTGTATATTCTAAAGATAATCTTGGTACTAATCCCACTTCAGATCCATTAGAAGAAAAGAATTCCAAATATGATGAATCAGTGGGAATATAGGAAATGACAATTCCTAAATCCTCTTTATCTTCGCACCATTTTTTAATAATTGTATTTTCATATGCCAATAGATTTAGTTCAAGACTATTTGTATTTAGTTCTACATTTAGAGGAGTAGCATTAATTGTTGATCCCATTATATTGTTTAGGATATCTTCAGAAATTACAACATCTTCTCCAAAATCATCCGATGATATTAAGTATGTTTTTAAGGCGTTAAATTGAATCAAAGTATCAATAATAGTTGTATCTTCTTTCACAGCAATGGGGATAATGGTGGTAAGTAAAATATCAACATTAATGATACTATCAGAGCCACATACCTGATGAGAATCTAAAACTTCCGGGGACAAGCGAATCAATGTTGATACCGTATCTCCATTTGATAAAATTCCAGAATACAATCTTGGGCTCGTACCCGTATGCAGCTCACCCTGAACGGTTTCTGAATTGTCGTTAATTAATGGAAAACTCTTCGTCTTGTATTCATAACCACCGGGTGGATTAAATACAATAGGATCAGACTGGCAACTCAAAAGGAGGACTAAACCTCCTAAAAGCAGAAAATGAACCCTTCTGCCAATAAAAGGAGGAGTTAAGTATTTCATTTTAATTTCTTGCAGACTGATTCAATGGTGTTAGCAGTTTCTTTCCAGACTTCACGGTTGGATTTTTTAGGAATATCTATGATCATTGAATTGTTTGATTCAAAGGCCGCAAATAGCTTTTTTTGCTTTTTCATATTTTCCATTAAATTGGAGGATTCATAATTCATTGCAATGGTTAAATCCGCATTTTCAATGGCGCAAATATGATTATCAACTAATTTCCCTGATTCACCTGGAGTTAGACCAAGCATATCATAGGTATGTTTAGAATATTTTCGGTAATCATTAATAGAATGAATAATATAAACTGATTTCATGTTTGAATAAAACTCTTCCTGCTTGAATCGTTCTCGCAATAAAATTGGAACGAAGGAAGTTTGCCAATCATTGCAAATGAATATATCAGGTGCCCAAAATAATGAGGTTAGAGTATCTATTGCAGATAAGGCAAAAAATGCAAATTTTTCATCTATATCACTGAATATTCTGCCATTTCTGGCTTTATAAATCAAATCGGGTAAAATCTTATATAATGGATTATTTTCCACAAAATAAACTTGTACACGGGTTTCTGGAATAAAACATGATTTCATATTTATAACATGCTTTTCCTCATTAAAAATAACTGGGATATCCTTGAGTCTGATAACCTCTCTCAGTATATATTTCCGCTCGCTCACATACCCATATTTGGGTTGAGAAACACGAATATCTACATCCTCTTTATCATGAAGTTTACTGGTTATTTTTCTTGAGAAAGATGCCAATTCATAAGTTTCTGAAAATGGCGCAACTTCAGCTGATAAATAGTATAATTTAAGTGGGGCCATATAATTCCTTTTCTTTAATTAATTTAATATTTTTTGAGGGTTTCCTGGCTTCTTTTGTAATATTCACTGTTGGGGTAGAACTCAAGTAAATTTTCAAATTCCTTCTTTGCATTTTCAATCTGCCCAATATTTACATAACATAAACCCAATTTAAATTGAGCATCATCTGCTTTATTTGTTCCGGGAAATGTGAAAACTTTTTCAAATTCTTTTATACTGCGATTATATTCTTTTAGCGAATAATATACTTCACCAATCCAGTATTGACAATTATCAGCTAAATCATGATTACTATCTGCTTGGATAAGAAATTTAAAGCCATCCAAACTTAAATTCCATTCCCCATTTTGGTAATTTGAAAGTGATTCTATATACTTGGTTTGATATTCTTCGTTTGTGAGTTTAGGAATAACTCTGGTTTTTTTCTTACTGGAAATTTCACTCATTTCTTTAAAACTGGAAATTAAAGAGGCAATCTCATTCTCAATCATTACAATATCATTCACCAATTCAAAATAAAGGCTATCCGTATAAAAAGTACGATCTTCCAAAATATGAATTTTATTTTGTATTTTAATCAGCGTATTGGTCATTTCCTTTTCAAATGATCCATCTTGAATTTGTTCTATAGCAGATTGAACTTCCCTTTCAAGATTTCTTCTAAATTCCCGCACATTTTGATTATTATCATCATAAATATCAAGCACATTAGATTGATCATTAATCATATCCTGATATTGTATTAAATCTTTTTCGATGGATGATATTTTTTTACCTTGTTCATAAATTATTGACTTGAGGGCTTCGACATCATTAGAATTTCCATTTGAAGTTCCATCAACTGAATCGTTTGGGCGCGTACCTGAACATCCCGTTAGAACGATTAGAATTAGGGTACTTATAAAGGCCCATTTTTTACCTGAAAAGGCTACCATATTTAGATTCCTTGATTTTCTATAAATTGTAATTAAATAAAAGGGGTTAAATTTACACAACTCAAAGTTATCATACCAATTTCTAATATGTTATTTAGATATGATGATTGATAATATTTGTGGATAGTGCCAAGATTAACATGCAGGATAATAAGAATGATCCTCCGTAACTGAGAAATGGTGCCGGCAGACCCGTAACCGGGAGCAGTCCTACAGTCATTCCCATATTAACAGCAAGATGAATAAAAAGTATACTGGCAAATCCGATCAGGGTCAAACTTGAAAACCTGTTTGAAATAATTCCAGCGTACACAATTATCCAATAGAGCATGGTAAAAAAAACAACCAAAATAACAGTAATACCCAATAACCCCATTTCTTCGCCAATCACCGAAACAATAAAATCAGTATCTCGGACTGGCAAATACCGGAGCTGCGTTTGAGTGCCTTCACCAACCCCCTTCCCCCAAATACCCCCGGAACCAATTGCAATTATTGATTGAATGACTTGATATCCTGCTCCATGAGGATCCCGAGTTGGGTTGAGCAAAGTTAATATCCGTTCCTTTTGATGCGCATATAATATATTATGCCAGATGAAAGGAGACATTATTCCACAACCAATATTTACCATAAACTGGGATACACCAATTGTTATTTTAGGTTGATTGTAATAAATCACAAAAACCAGGATACCTATCCAAAGTGAAAAAAAATAAATATTAAAAGCTGAAATGATACTTACAAAAGGTGCTATCACCGAAAAAAGATAAAATGATCTTATACCGGACCAGTACAGCATGGGAATTGCAATAAAACCATATACAATCGCAGTACCAAAATCAGGCTGTTTAAAAACCATCAATGCAGGGATAATTGCCATAATCAAGATCAATAATAATAATTTTATTTCATTCATCTTCCCTTTTTGATCTGTAAGAACCCTGGCAATTACAAAGACCAATAGTAATTTCCCAATTTCCGAAGGCTGAAAAGAGACTGGGCCAAATATTATCCATCTGTGCGATCCCCCAATCACAGGCATGAAATAGGTTATCCCAATTAGAATAATTAGAATACCATAGAAGTGATAGGCATATTCTTGAAAATATTGGATTCGTATCCACTGTGCCAGAATAAAAACAACGCTTCCCATTCCAAACCAGACAATTTGCTTTGTAAATGTAGATGAGAAAAAAGACGAATTCACACTGGTATATTTCAGTGTAATAAAACTAATACACATAAGGATTAATACTGGAAATATCATACCCCAACGGATAACTATTTTATCCGGAACCTGAATAATTTTATTCAGCAGAGTATTATAGAGTAATGTTTTTCTGAGCATATTTGAAGATTTTATGAGAAATTAATGCAGCTTCAACCGAACCCTTACCACCATGTTCCACCAATATTGCTAAAGATAAAATTGGGACACCATCCTTCACTAAATACCCAGCAAACCATGAGTGGTTCTCCCCATGTGGATTTTGCGCTGTCCCGGTTTTACCATGCACTTCGCCACCCAGCACTTTTGCAGCCTTACCAGTTCCATCTTCATGATTAACCACATTCCAAGTGGCCTGTTGTAAAAAATCCCAAGTTGTAGATTTCAATGATACAATAATATTTTCCGAAGGACTATCTACTAATAAATGAGGGGTTTTAGTGTTTCCCCTAGTGGCAATGATACTCATCATTTGAGCCACTTGAATGGGAGTAACCAGAATATCTCCCTGACCAATAATAAATGTGAGTAAATTCCCTGTTGCCCAGCCATATCTTCCATATTTTTTATTCATATATTTTTTCCCGGGTACTAGGCCTCCTTTTTCGCCTAAAAGATCAATTCCAGTTGTTGCCCCAAACCCAAAATTCTCAGCCATTGCTTTCCAATTATTGAAGGATAGTTTTTGAATTAGATGATAAAAATAAATATTACAGGATTGAAAGATAGCTTTATCCATATTTACAATGCCATGTCCTGCATTATTCCAACAATGAAAATCTCTGTCTCCCAGATGATATACTCCATTGCAGTTAACAGTCCAGTTCTTATCCACAATGCTCTCTTCTTTTGCAAGTGCGGCGCCAATAAGTTTAAAGGTGCTTCCAGGGGGATAAAGTCCCTGTATTCCCCGATTTAGGAGAGGTCTTTCAGAATCTGTATTCCACCTTTCCCATAACTCGATGGGAACGGGTCCTGCAAAGGAGTTCAAATCATAATCTGGTGCTGACACAAAAGCCAGCACTTCTCCAGATTGTGGCATCATACAAATCGCAGCACCTTTTTTACCTCTAAACAAATCCTCAATTAATGCTTGAAGTTCACTATCAATGGATAGATTTAATGCTTTTCCCGGGGTTGGTTGCAGCCCTGGATTATCCTGATATACACCATGATCAATTCCATAAATATCTACCAGGCGAAATTCTGTTCCATCTCTTCCACGGAGAATTGATTCATATATTCGCTCTATCCCACTAAACCCAAATACATCTCCTAATTTATAATCCAATTCTTGATTGGGTATGGATACCGATAATTCCGTAACAGCTCTTAAATATCCCAGAACATGAGTAAGCTTGGCTTTAACAGGATAGGTTCGTGCTGGGAATTCAGAAAAAATTGTACCGGGCAGGGATAATTTGTTTTCTTCAAGATGAGAACGTGTTTCAAAATTGATATGCCGTTTAATTGGAATTGGACGAAATCGATGAAATGATTTTTTACCTTTTGCGATTTTTTCCTTCAATTCAATTGATGATACTCCCGTTCTTTTGGAGACCATTCTATAATCAAATTGGTTGGTAACATCAAAGGGTATTACGGATAAATCATATATTTGCCGGTTATCAACTATGGGAATGCCATTCCTGTCATAAATAATTCCCCGGGGGGCATGAAGTGAAATTTTCCGAACACTATTATTTCCCGCTTTTGTCTCATATTTTGAATGTTGATATATTTGAAGATGATAAAATCGGAAAAATAAAATAGCAAAAATGCCTGCTAATACCAATTGCACTTTTTTAAATTTTGGCATGAAGACTACTTCTTATTTTAATGTAATTTTATTATTGAAAAAGGATTTGTCAATCACAAATAAAATTGCAAAACTTAACAGAGAGTGAATTAAAACCACTTGAATGTAAATGGATGAAGAAATTGGTACTCCACTAAAATTTATAAAATAAAAAACAAGAAAATGTAGATTATACAATAGAAAAATAAACAACATCCTAATATTTCCAGACCAAATGTTTCGATAAAGTGCTAATGTCCCTAATCCAAACCCAATTGCAGATTTTGTAAAGGCCATTGCTCCCATCAATTCAACCTGAGTAATAAAATCTTGTGAAATGCCAATAAGAAAACCGAGTATAATAACATAGAACCTGCCATAATAAAATCCAATATAAGTAAGAAAAATAATGAGGATATCTGGAACAATTACCAGATGGTAAAAATTGAATGCCGGAATGAATATCTGAATACACATAACGACAATCGTCATTACTACAATTTGGAGGGCAACCTTATATTTCATAAAATTACAAAAACATAGTCTAAATTTTCAAGGGAACCAACCAGTTCAACAACAATATGCTGGAAGGGATTGTTTTCATCCCTCTTAATTGAAACCACACGGGCAACCGGAATATTAGGGGGGTAAATTTCTGAGATACCAGAGGTGTAAGCAATTTCACCCTCCGTTAAGGGCATGCTTTTCCGCACACCTTCTAAAAGCCCGTACTTGCCATGGGTGGGGATGAAAAGTCCCAGCGCACGGTCCTCACCAATTCGTATAGATACCCTGAAATTTTTATCGGTGATTAGTTGAATCAAGGCAGCATGGTCTCCCACCTGAATAGTTTTACCAAGCAACCCCTTTTCATCCATAATCGTTAGATTTTCAACCACTCCATCTTTTTCACCAATATCAATGGTAATAGAATTTGTAGGAAGTCCAAAATTATGATTTACTACATTTGCGGTTTTAAAATGCAGAGGTTGGCTTTTTGTGAAATTCAACATCTCTTTTAAGCGAATATTTTCCTGATGATAGCTTTCCAACTCTGAATTCATGAGGGTAAATTGGATGAGTTGTTCTTTCAGCAGTTTATTTTTTTCCCGTATTATAAAAACTTGATTATACCAGGTAACCGGGTAGGCAATAGTATTTGCCAACTGAGAAAATTGAAGCTTTAACTGACGTATTTGAGGAGAGGTTCGGGTGAAAAGGAGTAAAACTGAAAGGAATAAGGTCAGTAAAAGAGCCAGAACATCTTTATTGATGAAGGGGACTCTTGTGCGCGGCATCAAGGCTGGATGAGAACATCTCTATATTTTTTCAGATTTTCTAAAACAATTCCCGTTCCCTTAACCACTGACAATAGGGGGTCTTCAGATACATTCACCGGCAGGTTTGTTTTATTACGGATATGCAAATCTAAATCTTTCAACAGTGCACCTCCACCAGTGAGAATAATTCCAAAATCGATTATATCTGAGGAATGCTCCGGAGGGGTTTTGTCCAGTGCATTTTTAATGGCAGAAGTAATTTGAAAAACTGTTTCTGCTAATGCCTGGCGAATCTCATCTGAAGATACTTCCATTGTTTTTGGAATTCCCGTAATTAAATCCTGACCCTTCACCGCAATTAAAGCACCATTACTTCGAACTGCAGAACCAACTGTACATTTGATATTTTCAGCTGTACGCTCACCAATTCCTAATTTATGCTGCTCTTTAAACCAGTCAACGATTGCTTTGGTCTGTTCATCTCCGGCAATTCTGATGGTCTCAATGGTACCAATTCCATTTAATGAAATCACTGCAATTTCTGTGGTGCCGCCTCCCACATCCACAATCATATTCCCAACAGGTTTGCTCACATCAATTCCAATACCAATTGCAGCTGCCATGGGCTCTTCAATTAAATAAACCTCGCTGGCATTTGCATGTTCTGCTGACTCTTTAACAGACCGCTGTTCCACATCCGTTACACCAGAAGGGATACAAATAACAATTCGCGGGCGGGCAATTCTGCTGAGTTTTATTTTACGGATAAAGCCTAGAATCATGGCATCCGTCATTTTGTAGTCTGCAATCACACCATCTTTCAGAGGTCTGAGAGTCTCAATTCCGCTATGGGTTCTCCCAACCATATCTCTTGCCTCATTCCCAACGGCAATTATCTCACCCGTCACAACATTACGAGCAACAATGGATGGTTCATTCAGTATGATTCCTTGTCCCTTAATCCAAATAAGTGTATTCGCTGTACCCAAATCAATGGCGATGTCACCCGTTACAATATTTTTAAAATTTGAAATACCTAACATAATTTTGTCCTAATGAAGGAAATGCCTTATTTTTGTAAATACCATTGCCACACCCAACTCATTTGCCTTTTTAATTACATCCTCATCTTTGATGGATCCTCCCGGCTGAATTATAACTGATATTCCAGCTTCTGCTGCTATTTCTATGCTGTCCGAAAAAGGGAAAAAGGCATCTGACGCCATGATGGCACCCTGTAAATTTAATCCAGCTTCAGCCACTTTTTGTACAGCAATTTTTACAGAATCAATTCTGGACATTTGTCCAGCACCAACCCCTAATAATTGATTGCTATTGGCAAATACAATGGCGTTCGATTTCACATTGCGAACCAGTTTCCACCCCAGTTGAATGGCTTGTATTTCTAACTCTCCCGGTTTTTTTTCTGTCACAATTTTGAGGTTTTCAAGTTCACCCTGCTGAAAATCTTTCTGTTGATATAAATATCCACCAGCTACGGATTTTATAGAATATTTATCAGCTAACCCTTTTTCTCCTACACTGATCACCCGAAGATTCTTTTTCTTTTTCAGTACCTCCAATGCTTCATCAGAAAATATTGGTGCAATAATACATTCCAAGAATGGTTGGACTAATTCTTCAGCAGTTTCCTTATCCACTTCGCAATTAAAACCAACAATCCCGCCAAAGTAACTCACGGGGTCTGTGGTGACCGCCCGAAGGTATGCCTCCTTGGCATTTTTTCCTAAACCAAATCCGCAGGGGTTGGCATGCTTAATAATTGCACAGGCTGAATCTGAAAATTCCTGAGAAATATTAAAAGCAGACTCCATATCCGCATAATTATTATAGGATAAAGTTTTCCCTTGGTGTTGATGCCATGTTTCAGTTTCTCCATCTGGCAGATAAAAAGCGGCATCCTGATGTGGATTTTCACCATAACGGAGGATTGCCGATTTACTAAGATTCAGATTGACAATCTCAGGCAGGCTGTCATCATCTTTAGTAAAGTAATTAGAGATGGCAGATTCATAGGATGCCGTCATTGCAAAAACAGCAGATGCCGATTTCTTTCGAAATTCCAGGGGTATATTACCATCTGATTTTTCATACTCAGCTATAAACTCAGCATATTTTTCAGGGTTACATAAGGGGAGGACAGAATGAAAGTTTTTTGCTGCAGCTCGCACCATAGAAGGACCACCAATGTCTATATATTCAATGGCTTTGGAAAAGTCTAATTTTTTCCCTACCGCTTCCTGAACGAATGGATAAAAATTAACCACCACCAAGTCAATCTCCAACCCGCCTAAATCTGAAAGGTCTTTGAGGTGGCTGGAATTTCCCCTATCTGCGAGAATCCCGCCAAATATTTTTGGGTGCAGCGTTTTGACCCGGCCATCCATTACGGATCCGCCACCAGTTATATCTCCAATTCCAGTTACACCTATGCCTGCATCTTCCAAAACTTTCCTGGTGCCCCCCGTAGAAACTAATTCAATGTTTTGTTCGGATAGAAACCTGCCGAGATCAACTATATTGGACTTATTCCAAACACTTAACAGTGCCCTCTTAATTTTCATTATACTCCAATATTTTGGGTATATTGTTTTCCATTATAATTTTATTTTCGCAAAAAGCCTTCACCACTTCCGGAAATAATTCATGCTCTAACTTCAATATTCTTGCGGCAAGGGATTCTGCAGTATCGGTTTCAAGTACCTCAACTTTTTTCTGTAAAATTATGGGACCATGATCATAAATCTCATCCACAAAATGGACTGTTGCCCCACTTTCCCTTTTACCCGAATTTATAACAGCTTCATGCACCCGCATTCCAAAAAAGCCTTTCCCACCAAATTCCGGTAATAGCCCTGGATGGATATTTAATATTTTGTTTTCATATTGTTTAACAAATGCCGGAGGGAGCATTTTCATATACCCCGCCAGGCAGATTAAATTGATTTCAGCCTTTAAACAGGTATCTGTCAGTAATTCACCTCGGGTATGGGGGTTCGGGTATCGGGTTTCATTAATAATCACATGTGAAATAGAATTTTCATTAGCATACTCTATGGCGCCACAATTTGGATTATTGCTGATAACCAGTACAATTTCACCCGGAATTTCCCTTTTTTGGATTTGATGATGTATGGCTTTAAAATTTGATCCCCCACCTGAAACAA
>DTTG01000082.1 GCA_012964845.1 Fidelibacterota bacterium | reverse complement strand
GTTAGGACATCATTTAATTCATCAATGTTTGGCTCAAAATAATCTACAAAATCTATAGTGTGTTCAATAAAATTTGGTGGTAAATCATGAGAAACACCGCCTGGCCAGATGTAATTATAGAGAAGACGTGCACCACAGAGTTGTTCAAATAGATCCAAAATCCTTTCTCTATCACGGAGTGTCCAAGTAAATGGTGTAATGGCCCCTACATCTAAACCAAAAGTGCCAACAGCTAAAAGGTGACTTGCAATGCGTTGTAATTCAGAAACAAGAACACGAATATATTCAACCCTTTCCGGGAGTTCAAGATCTAGAAGCTTTTCAACAGTCATTGAAAAGGCATGATTCATATGCATAGAAGCCAGATAGTCACAGCGATCTGTAAAAGGCACAATCTGCTCATATGGCAAATTTTCAGAGTGTTTTTCGAAACATCGGTGTAGATAACCTAAAACAGGTTCAATTTTGGATACCACTTCACCATCTGTATGAATTTTAAGCCGCAATACACCATGGGTACTGGGATGTTGCGGGCCCATATTGAGGATCATTTCACCCGTTTCAAGCACAGATTTATCTAAAAGCTGTTTGTCTTTTTGTATTAGTACTTCTGCCATTATTCCCAGTATGATTTATCCTTTGGTACAGGCATTCCATGATAGTAATCAGGTTCTTTGAAGTTTTTTCGCAGGGGGTATCCTTCCCAGTCATCAGAGAGCAGGATACGTTTTAAATTGGGATGGCCTTCAAACTGAATACCCATCATATCATATGCTTCCCGTTCGTGCCAGTTTGCCGTTTGCCAGAGAGAAGTCACAGAGGGAATTGCAGTACCATCTTCAGTGTCCACCCTCACTTCAAGGTAATGCTGCTTCTTTAGGGAAAAGAAATTATAGGCCACACCGTAGGTTTTGTTATCGCCTTTATCATACGAAGAAATACACATGAGATAGTCAAAATCAAGCTCAGATTCATTTTTCAGTAAGGTGGAAATTTCCGCCCAATTAGCAGGTGAGACTAAGATAACTTCTCTCTCTTCAATTATGGAGAATTTACCAGCGGTCTTTGTTTCAATGAACTTTACAATATCAGCAAAATTCATATTATACCTGCTTCCTCAGGGGAGTCTCAGTTTTGATTTTCTTTTGAAGTTCTAATAGGCCCTGTAAAAGGGCTTCAGGCCTGGGCGGGCAGCCGGGAACATAGACATCAACGGGCACAACAAGGTCTACTCCTTTTAACACATTATAACCATATTGCCAATAAGGTCCTCCGCTATTAGAACAGCTTCCCATAGATATGACATACTTTGGATCAGCCATCTGCTCAAAAAGCCGTTTAACCCTTTCGGCCATTTTTAATGTCACTGTACCAGCAACAATCATTACATCAGACTGCCTGGGTGTTGCTCTTGGTATTGCTCCAAAACGATCAAGATCATGGCGTGGCGCTGCAGCAGCCATCATTTCAATTGCACAGCATGCCAGACCAAACTGAAAATACCAAAGTGAATTTGCCCGTGACCAATTAATCAGTGTATCTAATTTTTCAACAACAATATTATCCTGATCAAAGCGTTCGACTAAAGTTGTATCCATTATGCTTTTTCTCCTTCAGTTTTTAGATTAGCATAGCGCCCTTTTCCATAACGTACATTCATTTTTACCCAATCCAGGTCGCCTTTGGCCCAGACATATACAAAACCCACCACCAGTATCAGTACAAAAATAAATGCTTCAATAAAGGCCAATAAGCCTAAATCCTGGTACACCACCGCCCAGGGAAATAGAAACACGATTTCAACATCAAAAATAAGAAAGATGAGAGCGATGACATAAAAACGGATATTGAACTTAACCCAGGCTGAACCTTCAGGTAGCTCACCGCATTCATAGGAGGTGAGTTTATCGCCCCCCTTGTTTTTCCGGGGGGAAAGCAGGTATTGCAGGCCAAGGGGTACTCCAATGAGTACGGCTGCTAAAACGGTGAATATTATTATCGGTAAAAAGTCCTGGTACACAAATATAGCTCTGATACAGACTCAAATTTACCGGGATATAAAAACATCAACCAAATAGTATTCACCTGCTTATTAAACAATATTTTGCCTTTTGTTTTAATAAATCAATACCTGATAATTTTACAGATATGATCAATTTCATATTTAACCAAATTATAATAAAAATAACCCCTTTTCTGCCAATGTCTTTTGTCCGTGCTATTGCAGGAAGATATGTAGCCGGTGAAACGCCTGAGGAAGCCCTAGTGGTTGTTAAAGAATTAAATAAAAAAGGCTTCAGCGCTACACTGGATATATTAGGGGAACATACCAAAACCGCTGAAGCGGCGGTGGCAATAACAGATCAATATGCAGGTTTATATGAGGAAATAAAAAAACAGGGCCTGGACTGCAATCTTTCCATTAAGCCCACTCATATAGGTCTGGATATCGGTGAAAACTGCGTCAGTGAAAACCTGATGAAACTGTTGAAAAAGGCTGCAAAAACTGATAACTTCCTCAGGATTGATATGGAAGATTCTACCTTGACTGATCAGA
>DTTG01000081.1 GCA_012964845.1 Fidelibacterota bacterium | reverse complement strand
TGATTATCACCATGCCTGAAAAAATGAGTAAGGAAAAAGAGGTGGTGCTGAAAGCTTTGGGCGCTGAGATTGTCCGCACCCCCACCGAAGCAGCCTGGAATGCCCCTGAAAGCCATATTGGAGTAGCCAAAAAAATGCAGTCTGAAATACCCAATTCTCATATTTTAGATCAGTATGCAAACCCCGCAAACCCGGATGCTCATTATGAGGGTACCGCTCAGGAAATATTAGATGATTTTGATGATTCCCTGAAAATGGTGGTGGCAGGAGTTGGTACGGGCGGTACTATAACTGGTATGGCAAAACGCCTAAAAGAAGAACGCCCGGAAATTACCATTATTGGTGTGGATCCCTTCGGTTCTATTCTGGGGGGTGGTGATGAGGTATTTCCCTATCATGTGGAAGGCATTGGGTACGATTTTTTCCCCGATGTGCTGGATAACGACCTCATTGATGAGTATATTAAATTGCCTGATGCAGAATCATTCCAAATGGCACGCCGTATCATTAAAGAAGAAGGACTGCTGATTGGAGGATCCTCTGGCGGAGCAGTTTGGGCTGCAATTCAAAAGGCAGAACGATTGAGCAAGGGTGATAAATGCATGGTCATTCTCCCCGATTCTGTACGTAATTATCTCACCAAATTTGTGGATGATGAGTGGATGGAAAAACAGGGGTTTCTTGAAATAGCTTAATCCCTTGGATTCGATTATCCTCTAAAATGACTATAATCATTTACCTATTATTGGGTTCCATGCTTTACTATGCTGGGATGATACTCTGGTTTATTGCCGGGAATTTATTTTCTGATTCGCAAGGGGATTCAAAAGCTACACCAACTGTATCGGTCATTATTGCAATTCGAGATGGCGAAAAATCACTCCCCAATTTACTGGAAGATCTTTCTGCGCAGGATTATCCGGGTGAAGTAGAATTTATTTTGGTTGATGATGAGTCAACTGATTCTACCAGTAAATTAATTCAGGAAAAGTCCGGAGTGGATAAACGGTTTATTTTGGAAAATTCTTCAAATGGGGACCAATCTCTCAGTCATAAAAAACGTGGATTAGATGCCGGGATACAAAGAGCAAAAAATGAGTGGCTGCTTTTTACGGATGTGGACTGCAGGCTCAATCCAGGATGGGTTACTGGGATGGCTGCTTATTTTGAGGATGATGTGGATTATGTTGTGGGTTATTCAGAAGTGGACAGGGGTAAAAAATGGGTTACCCGCTTTCAAGCTTTAGATTTTTTAATGCTCATGATTGCCGCACGGGGTTCAACAAATTCTGGAAGGGCTTGGGCAAGTTCAGGGCAAAATCAGGCTTATCGGAAGAGCCTTTTTATTTCGGTTGGAGGGTTTTCTCAAATAGCTAAAGAGTTGCAGGGAGATGATACACTTTTTCTTCAGGTGTGCAGAAATAAAAAATCCGCAAACGTTGTATTTGCAGATAAACCCAATTGTAGAACTATTGCCCGGCAGGAAACAAGTTGGAGGTCATTTTTCAAACAAAGAATGAGATGGGCAGGGGATGCAAACCTTATGTGGAAATTTAATCCTGCATTTTTTATTTCCATCTTTATAACATTTTTCTTACCCCTTCTATTGTTAGTGACCTTTTTTGCAGGATTTTTTTACAACCCCTATTATTTCACGGTGTTCACCAAGTTTTTAACAGTTCATTTAATCATTGAATTTATTTTGTATTTTATTGGAGTTCGCCAGTTTGATAAGAAAATTCAGGTTATTGATTTTACTTTCTGGTTTATGATACATATTCCCTACATTGTCTGCATGGGTGTGGGTAGTTTTTTCGCACATCAACTTGGTTGGAGGGGGCGGTGAAATTAGATGTAAGCAGCAAATTAATAATTTTTACATAATTTATTAAGGAATCCAAAGCAATGAAATTAGGTCAATTTATTAAATCCAATCCAAAAACAATACTCACCTTATCGGGTATTGGTATTTCAGTTTATCTCATGCTGGCTTTCAATTTAGATGTACGTGCAATTGCCATTATCACTTTGTTGTTGGGATATATCACCAACATATTTGTTGGATTAACTACTCTGGTAGGATTGGTTCCTATTATTGGGCCATTAATTGTAAAGGTTTTTACCATTCCATTTTTCTGGTTGTTAAATGGAATGGGCTATTTCACCTCTGCCTATGCAATTAAAAAGGGGTATGGAAGAGACATTGTGAGCCACCGCCTCATAACCATTACACTGTTAACTGGAATTGTGTTGGGATATATCCTGGGACATTTAATACCAGTTCGCTAAAATAGAAAAGCCCCTGAAGGGGCTTTTCCTATCCGACGAGATCCTGAATCATTCTGCTAATAGTTTGAAATGAGTCTCCCTAAAAACAGGTATTATTCCATACTTTTATTTTTTATACCAAAGTACAACCAGTACTAAAGCCACTAAACCTGCAAGGCCATTCTCTCCAATTTGTCCCATCAGATTGCCAATTCCACCAATGACCCCAAAATAATCATTAAATAGAATACCGATGACAACCCCAAGGACGATCAGCCCCTGCAAGAATTCAGTTATGATAGTGACCCACCC
>DTTG01000080.1 GCA_012964845.1 Fidelibacterota bacterium | reverse complement strand
TTTCAAATGAACTATTTTCGATTGAAACTATCTCATCCAATTGACTTAAATGAGCAGAAATAATCAATTCTCTGGAACCTTGCCTAAATTAAAACTGGTTACATAATTGGGGGTAATTTGGCTTAAATCAATATTTGCCCATTTATCAAAATTCTGGAGGGCTAGCTCTCCTACAAACTTGGCAGACATTGGCGCTAATTTATAATCGCCTGGTTTACAAATTGAATCCAGGTTAAACCCAAATCGTGGAATATATTTTTCAGGCTCAAATGGTTCACATTCAATTACTGAATCCGGTTTACCGGAATTGAAACGCTGGGAAAATACCATGTTTTTATGAGAATGAAGAAGTACCCAATATACTCCATTTTGTGAAATACTTCTATTCATCACTTCCATTGTGGGAACAGGGATGAGGGGTATATTTCCAGCCATAGCCAACCCTTTTGCAAGGCTCATTCCAATTCTTAATCCGGTATAGGAGCCTGGGCCAGATGATACGGCAATGCCCTCTAATTCAGCCACCTGCATGGAATGATTCAAAAGCAAATCATGTACCACCAAAGGAAGCCGCTCCCCATGAATTCGTGGCTGATTAATTTCGTCAAGTTCTACCAATTTATTATCTAAAAATAATGCAGCTCCACAAATAGTTGATGCAGATTCTATGGCTAAAATATTCATGTGGCTGCTAAAATTATTTCTCTTGAATTTACACTCTTGTGACTGAAATGAACATGGAATGTATTATCGGGCAACAAGGACTGCATTTTATCTGCCCATTCAATAATAACAATATTTTCATCACTGAAATAATCATTCAGCCCTAATTTAATCCAGCGCTCCAATTCATCTTCTCGGTAGCAATCAATATGGATTACAGGAAATTTAGCATCATATTCATTCACCAAAGTGAAGGTGGGTGAAGTAACAGATTTATTAAAATTAAGTCCTTTTAATATGCCTTTTATAAAAGTTGTTTTACCGGAGGCTAATTCCCCCTCAAATCCAAACACATCTCCTTTTTCTATAAAATCGGCAAATTGTTCACCTAATTTTATTGTCTCCTCCACATCCGTTGTTATAGCACCTGTCCAACCAGATTTCATCCATTTTTCCCATTCAATTCAGCAATGGGAACCACCATCTCTTCCAAGCTGATACCTCCATGCTGGAAACTGTTTTTGTACCGATTAGCAAACTTATGGTACTCATTGGGATAAATGAAAAAATTTCCCGACTTTGCAATGAGATAATTGGTATTTATATCATGTTTCGGCAGGAAAAATCTTTCTGGATCGGGAATGGTTAAGCCGGTTTTATCAGGCATTTTAATATTCTTACCATATTTATAGCGAATGCCTGTAGAGGTATCCCTATCCCCTTTAATTTGGACAGGCTTTGTAACCATTGTACTGCCATGGTCGCTGGTAATGAAAACCGTATGTCCCCAAGTACTTATTTCTTCTAAAACGTTCATGAGCCAGGCATTTTCAAGCCAGGCGCAAACTGCTTTCCGATAGGCAGATTCATCCGGCAGCATTTCCTGGAGAATATCTGATTCAGAACGTGAGTGACCTAAAATATCCACAAAGTTTATAACTAAAGCGAGGAAGTCCACTTCTTTAAACTCACCAATTCTGTTTGCTAATTTATTGCCCTCTTCATAGGTAATTATTTTATGATAATGAATGGATTTTGATTCAAAGCCCAGCCTATCTAATTGATCTCTTAAAAACCTGTCTTCAAAACGGTTCATACTATGTTCATCCTGCCACATTTTCTGCCAAATATCACTATATTCCTTTTGCAGTTGATTGGGATAATACCCACTGAAGATTGCATTCCGCGAATATGGTGTCGCTGTTGGCAGAATGGATAGATAATAATCGGTCTTTAGGTGGAATACCTGGGAGAGTTGGTTTGTCATGGCTTTCAAATGGTCTGCCCGCAGACAATCCATAAGTACCAATACTACTTTTTCATCACTTTGTAAGTTTTTCCCCAGCCAGGAGGGAATTACATCTGGAGACATAAGCGGCTTTTTTTCTGAATGGAGCCAGTCTTCATAATGTGTCTCAATGAATTTAGTAAACTGCTGATTTGCTTCTTTCCATTGTTCTTCCAATAATTGGCCTAGACCCTGATCGCCTAAATTATCAAATTTGACTAACCAGTCAGTTAATTTATCGGTTATGGAGTACCAATCTTCAATACTGATCGCCTGTTCTATTTGTTCTGCAATATTCTGAAAGGATTTCAAATAATCTTCTGCAACCCGATCAGACTGAATTTTCCGTGATTCCAGAACATTTTTGCAGGCAATGAGAATCTGGCTGGGATTTACCGGTTTGGTGAGATAGTTGGTAATTTGAGCCGCAATGGCTTCATCCATAAGCCATTCTTCTTCATTCTTGGTAATCATGATCACCGGTAGGGTTGAATGTTTTTCTTTTATAAGTTTCAGTGTGGTAAGTCCATCCAGCCCTGTCATCATTTCATCCAGAAGAACCAAGTCAACATTCTGCTCATCACAGAAATGAATGGCATCTTCCCCTGTTTTAACAGGTGTGACCTCATAGCCTTTATTTTCAAG
>DTTG01000079.1 GCA_012964845.1 Fidelibacterota bacterium | reverse complement strand
GAAATATTGAAATCATTTATAGAAGCGGGAGTAATAGATCAGATTTTTATTTACACTGCACCGGACAAATTGAAAAATGCTCAACTTAAAAATCCCATTCAATTATCAGAGGAGTGGTCAGTTCTTGAGCAGGAAAATTTAGGGGAAGATACATTGATAATTGCAGAAAAGGGGGTAGAATGTTTACAGGAATTGTAGAAGAATTAGCCCAGATAAAATCAATAAAACCAAGAAAAAAAGGAATTCGCTATTCCATTTCTGCAGACTTTGTAATGGATGATATTAAAATTGGAGATAGTATTTCTGTTAACGGAGTTTGCCTTACAATAGTTGAGACTAAGAAAAAATATTTTTGCATGGATTTGGTTGAAGAGACTCTTAATAAGTCCAATCTTGGAGAGTTAAAGGTAGGGGACTTTATAAATCTGGAAAGGGCAATGAAGGCTACCTCCAGGTTTGGCGGGCATATTGTACAGGGGCATGTGGAGACGGTAGGTGTTATCCTGGAAAAACAAATGCAGGATGAAGAAGCAATTCTCTCTGTTGGCATAGACCCGGAATGGATGCGGTTTTGTATTCCCAAGGGTTCCATCACCTTAGATGGTGTTTCTCTTACAATTGCGAAGATTAATGGAAATATAATTGAAGTTGCCCTTATTCCTCACACTATTAAGAATACAACATTGGGAATAAAGGGCAAAACAGATACTTTAAATATTGAGACTGATATTATAGGAAAATATATTGATAGGTTGCTCTCATTTGATGCAGATGAAGAAGAGATTGATACCAAAATCCTCAAAGCTATACGGAATATCCAATATGGAGAAAGCTGAAAATAAATTAAATATCAAAGAGGCTCTACGTCAGTTTAAAAATGGCAAAATGCTCATTGTTGTGGATGATGAAGACCGTGAGAATGAGGGAGATTTTATCATTGCTGCTGAAAAGGCAACGCCTGAAGATATTAATTTTATGATGAAGATTGGCAGGGGGTTGATATGTATGCCCATTACCCCTGACCATTCCCGCAGACTAAATCTTAATCCCATGGTATCTGATAACACCTCAATTCATGAAACCAATTTCACCGTAAGTGTAGATGCTTATGAAAATACAACTACCGGTATTTCCGCAAAAGATCGCTGGCAGACAGTACAGGTTATATTAGATGAAAAATCCTCACCTGGAGATTTAGCCAGACCAGGCCACATGTTTCCCCTGGTTGCTAAAGAAGGAGGCGTTTTACAAAGAGCCGGGCATACAGAAGCATCCATTGATTTAGCACAGTTGGCAGGACTGAAACCAGCTTCCCTCTTGGTTGAAATTGTGGATGATGATGGAACCATGGCACGCAGGCCACAGCTTGAAAAAATATCTGAGGAGTACAATCTTCCTCTTATTACTATTGCTGATTTAATTGAATATAGACGCAAAAATGAGAAACTGGTTGAGGAATTGTCTCATATCCCCCTTCCAAATAAATTTGGGGATTTTAATTTACGATTATTTGAAGATAAGGTTCACGGTGATCACCATGTTGCCTTGGTTAAAGGGGAATTTTCTCATGAGGATGAAGTGCTGGTTAGGGTACATTCTCAATGCCTTACGGGGGATATATTTGGCTCTCTCCGCTGTGATTGTGGGCAACAGCTTACCAGTGCATTGGACCAAATAGAAAAAGAAGGACGTGGATTGCTGGTTTATCTCAGGCAGGAAGGACGTGGAATTGGTCTTAAAAATAAAATTATGGCCTATAAATTGCAGGATGAGGGACTGGATACGGTTGAAGCAAATTATCATTTGGGTTTTCCATCTGATTTACGGGAATATGGAATTGGCGCTCAAATTATTCGGGAATGCGGTGTGCGGAAAATGCGCCTGTTAACCAATAATCCCCGGAAAATAATTGGATTAGAAGGATACGGCCTGGAAGTTGTGGGTAGAGAATCGATAGAGTTTAAGTCAAATGCCATAAATAAAAAATATCTTCAGACTAAACGGGATAAACTGGGACATTTTATCTTGAATGAGGAATAAGCAATGAGTTCCAATTTATCAGCAGGCAATTCATCTATTATAATTGTGGTTAGCGATTTCAATGAAAAGGTGATTGAAAATTTATTACAAGGTGCGTTAGATGCATTTGCCCACCATGGGGGCAATAAATCGAATATTCTTGTATTTCGAGTCCCCGGTGCATTTGAAATTCCAGGTGCTATAGTGCAGGTGCAGAAACACCATACTCCAGATGCCATTGTTGCCCTAGGCGCTGTCATCCGTGGCGAGACACCCCATTTTGATTTTATTGCAGGTGAATCTGCTCGGGGTATTGCAGAAATTAGTAGAAATTCAGATATTCCCATTATAAATGGCATCATCACAACTGACACAGCTCAGCATGCATTTGACAGATCCCAACCAGAAGGAAAAAATAAGGGCTGGGAAGCCATGGAAGCGGCTCTGCAAACCATTTCTGTTTACGATAGTATGCGAACAGCTTCTACGTGCTGACACATCTTCTTCTCCTTTTTTTATCCTTAGTATTTACACAGTATCATCCCCAGGAATGGGGCAGCATTACCTCTCTTTTAACTCCCACCGGAATTCAGGAAGCAAGCAATGGTATTGTATATGCATCAACTTCTGGCGG
>DTTG01000078.1 GCA_012964845.1 Fidelibacterota bacterium | reverse complement strand
ACCGTTGGAAAAAATCCCGCAAGATTAAAAGCAACCAATATCTCCGGAGTATGCGATTCAACTATTTTACAGCTCTTGATGCTCTCGGTGCAGAAGAAGTTGATATAACAATTGTTAAAAATGCCATGAGTACCTTTCATGAAGATTTACTTACTTTAGATAAAAAATTGGGGAGCAATAAGGAGACCCTTCACTTTTTAAAAGCATATCATGAAAGTATTGCTGAACTCTTGTCGGCGCTCAACCTTAAGGATACCCTGGAATTATTACTGCTTTATGATCATGACAATAAAAAAGTGTACGAATCCTATTTGAAAAATTGATCCGCGCGCGCTTCTTCCCTTTATATATTTTCCCAATACTGTTAGTTATTTCCTTCTATCTCAGAGCAGGAGAAAAATCTTCTAAGGACATACAAAAAGATATTGATTCCCGGAAAACGGAGCTTCAGTCCCTACGGAATGAAATTAAGGATATTGAAGAACGATTACATCTGAAAAATAAAGAAGCTATTTCCAGTACGGAGATTCTCCTGAATTTGGAAAACAAAATATCCCTCACCGAAAAGTTGATTCGATCCCTCGATAAAGAAGAACGCTATATAAATGGACTTATTCAAACTACTGAAAAACAAATCCGTGAAATGGAAACGCTATTAACAAAGTTGAAAAATCAACTCACTCAGCGCCTGCAGTATTTATATGTCCATGGCCGTCCCACTATATTGGAAACGGTACTTTTGGCTGATGATTGGAATAATGCGATATATCGAATTAAATATTTAGATGTCTTGGCTGAATATGAGAAAATACTTCGTCAGGAAATGAAACAAACTTTGGCGGAATTGGCAGATGAGAAAATTAAATTAGTAATTGAACGAAACCGAAAAACCAGCCTTCTGAATGAAAAAAGGAAGGAAGGATCTAATTTAGAACGGGATAAAAAAGAACGGAAAAATATTTTGGCGAATATCAAGAGGGATAAAGGTAAATTGGAAAAATCCCGTTCTGTGAAATCTCAGGTAATTTCAGAAATGGAAGCGCTCATTAAAACACTCTATTCTGATAAAGAATCCATGAAAAAACGGGAAGCAGAACTGGCCAGAATTAGAGCAGAACAAAACCGAGCTACCACTGGGAACTTTGCCAAAATGAAAGGCAGACTGCCGTGGCCTGTTCAAGGGAAAATTATTGGAAAATTCGGGACTATTAGAAATCCAGATACCGGCGTAGTTATTGAAAATGTGGGAATTGATATTCAAGCCAAAAGCGGTACTCCTGTAATGTCAGTGTTAGATGGTGTTGTCAGTACAATTACCTATATTCGCGGACATGGCAATATTATTATTATCGATCATGGAGGTGGATTCAGCACGGTGTATGCTCAAGTTGATAATATTACGGTACATGAAAATGAATATGTACAAAAGGGTGGCACCATTGCTACGGTTGTGAAGGCAGGAAATAATACTCCTGAAAAACTCCATTTTGAAGTATGGGGAAATCAGCAAAAATTAAACCCACAAATTTGGCTCACTCATTAATGATTAGCTCCGATTTACTCATTAACAATAAAAACTGGAAGCGATTGAGTCGTTCCTGGAATTCAGGCAAACTGCCCCATGCACTTTTGTTTCATGGACCGGAAGGCACTGGAAAAGAGGGTCATGCCCTGGAGTTGGCAGCCCTTCTAAATTGTACTACAATTACTAATGACGAACCTTGCGGAAACTGTCCCTCCTGCAAAAAAACAAAGTCCTTTCAACATGGAAATGTAAAAATAATTATGCCTCTTCCTCGGGGAAAAATAAAATCCAGTGATGATTCAGTGGAAAAAGCATTCTCAGATTCCAGCTTGAAGGAATATTGGGATTTGCTGAAGCAAAAGAAAGATGACCCCTATTTCCCCATTCGGTTGACTGGTGCAAATACAATCTTGATCAATTCTATCCGAGATTTGAAACATGATTTGGCTTTAAGCACTGTTAATAATGAATGGAGGATAATCCTCATCTTTCAGGCGGAAAAACTCTGCATTCCAAGTCCTGAAGCCGCTCATTCCTTATTGAAGGTATTGGAAGAACCCCCAGAAAAAACGCTGTTTATTTTGGTGTCTTCCCAGCCTGGCGCTATTTTGGACACTATTCGTTCCCGTTGCCAAAGTCTTTATTTCCCTCCCATTTCAGTACAAATACTCCAAGATAAACTGATACAAACCGGCGCAGATCCAGTTCAGGCAGCGGTAATGGTACGAATATCCGGCGGCAATGTAAGACTCAGCCAGGAATTAATAGAAAATTCCACAGATTTAATGGAAAAATTATATCTCCTTTTGAATGCCTGTTTCAGCAGCGATCCCTCAATTTGGAATAAATGTATTGATACTACTGCTCGATTGAAAACAAAAGACATCAATCAAATGGAGCAACTATTCCGCTGTGCTGTGCTATTTTTCAGAGATCTGCTCTACTATTCTGCCACTGGTTCTGATGATGAGATTATCTTTAAAAATAAAATGAGCAAAATTGATAAACTGACGAAGTCGTATAGCGAAGCAGATTGGCACTCCTGTATTCAACATATTGAAAATACGCAGAATTATATTTCACGAAATGGATATCTCCCCCTTCAAATTATTTGTATGATTTTAGATATTCAAAAATC
>DTTG01000077.1 GCA_012964845.1 Fidelibacterota bacterium | reverse complement strand
ATAGTATCTGCAAAATTACCATTTGGCTGTTCACAGATGATATGATTGGAAAATTCCCGTTCATTGCGTTTAAAAGCCAACTCATCTGAGGTTGTACCATTCCCCTTTAAAGTTGCAGCATATTCTAAGAGTAAATTGGCTCTGCCAAACATATCCAGAGAAATATTGCTCAGGGCAATGTCCTCTTCCAGAAAGGGTCCCTTGTATGCCCACTGGGATAACCTTTGGCCCAAAATCAAGGCATCATCTCCCAAGGCCAATACATATTTATAAAGTGAAGCTTTTGCCATTATAAACCTTTTGCCTTTTTCGATACCTTAAAAAAGGTAGGGTAGCGGTAGACCTTGTCATCGGCCGGATCAAAGAATGATGACTGATCTTCAGGACTGGAGGATACAATGTGTTCCGTTTTTACTACCCAGATACAGGTGCCTTCTTGTCGGCGGGTGTAGAGTTCACGGGCATTCTGGAGAGCCATTTCCTCATCTGTTGCATGGAGATTCCCTGCATGTTGAAATGATGCCCCAGTCTTTGGCTGGAGAAATACTTCCCATATTGGCAGATTCTTATCACTCATATCAGACTCCGTTTTGTGTTTTTTCTGCATAAGCCAAAGCAGCTTCCCGTACCCATTGACCCTCAGCATGTGCATTGATGTGATTATTAATTCGTACTTTATTGCAGAATCCATTGCCATTCACCACTTCCCAAAATTCTTCCCAGTCTATCTCTCCAAAATCATAGTGCTTGGTTTCAGGATTCCATTTCAATTTTGGATCTGGAATTTCCAGTCCAATCAGGTCTGCTTGTTTCACCGTTCGATCTACAAAAAGCTGACGAAGATCATCATTGGTTTCCCGCTTAATTTTCCATTTCATGGCATTTGAAGTATGAGCAGAATCTGAATCCTGCGGTCCAAACATCATCAGGGATGGCCACCACCAGCGATTCAGGGCATCTTGCGCCATCTCCTGCTGTTCGGGAGTTCCGTTGGACATTTTAGACATGATTTCATAACCTTGTCGTTGATGGAAGGATTCTTCTTTACAAATACGCACCATGGCCCTGGAATAGGGACCGTAGGAAGTTCTGCGTAAAGATTGCTGATTTACTATGGCAGCCCCATCCACCAGCCAACCGATGGCACCCATATCTGCCCAAGTAAGTGTGGGATAATTGAATATGCTGGAATATTTTGCTTTTCCTGTTTGAAGCTGATGAATCAATTCATTGCGAGTAATTCCCAATGTTTCAGTGGCGCTGTAGAGGTAGAGTCCATGACCAGCTTCATCCTGGACTTTGGCAATAAGCACCATTTTAGCTCGAAGGGATGGCGCCCGGGTAATCCAATTGCCTTCCGGCTGCATACCAATTATTTCAGAATGGGCATGCTGCGAAATCTGCCGAATGAGATGCTTGCGGTATTTATCCGGCATCCAGTCTTTCGGCTCAATTTTGAGTCCGGCATCAATTTTTTCCTGAAAAATTATTTCATTATCTGCTGACATAAATATTGCGTTTTGAAATTGTGATGAAGTCTTAAAGCTTTGTTTTTACTAATAATTCACAAAATGAACAGGCTTTTAATTTAAGACAAATTTCACCGAATTAGAAAAGATGTAGATTTACATTTCAACAATCACTCTCCCCACATAGTAAGTACTAACTTTCTGGAACCAGCATGATTCCGATGTTCACAGAGATAAATACCCTGCCAGGTGCCCATATTCAGTTTGCCCTTTGTAATAGGTATTTGTACGGACGAACCTAGAATAGATGCTTTCAAATGGGCAGGCATATCATCGGAGCCTTCAAAAGTATGCTGATAGTAGGATTGGTTTTCTGGGACCAACTCATTAAAGTGAGATTCAAAATCTAATCTAACGGTGGGATCAGCATCCTCATTAATAGTAAGAGAGGCTGATGTATGTTTGATGAAAATCTGGCAGATGCCATTTTGTAATTCTCCAATATCAGGAAATTGGGAAACCACTTCATCAGTGATGGAGTGAAATCCACGGGGTTTGCTGCTAATGGTAATTTCTTTTTGGATGCAGGTCATTTTAACAATCTTTAGTGAGTGAGTAGGATAATTTATGGAACAATTAAAGCTGGTACCAATTTATTAGAAGTATCTCAAAATCAAAACGAAAGGAAAACCCATGAAAGAAAAAATGACCATTGCTCTTGTTTGTGCCCTTATTATTGGATTGGCATATTTTAGTAGCTTTTCAATTGAATCCTCAAAAAGTGAAATTGAAGTAAGTGATAAATCTACACCAGTTAAAATTGAAGATCAATCAACGGAATTTATCAATGAAGAGACTTCTGAAACTGAAACATTGGACGCGGTAGAGTTAGAAATAGAACTTTCATCCATGAATTCCTGTGTATTGGAAAAAATGGATACGGATTTGCTCTCCTTCTCAGAAGCATTTGGCTATTTTCGCCTATGCCTGGGATCAGATAGCAGCTTCCAATGGAAGGGTTTAGGATATACCACCCTTTTATCTGAAGAAGTTATAATCAATGTGGCAGATTCGGTACTGGTAGAAGAAAAATCCAAGGATACTGAAATTTCACAGATTCACTAAATCCACCAAACCGTGATTGAAAGGGTAAAGGGCTATTGCCCTTTCATCACCTTCCTGAAAATATGAAGCACTCAAAGAGTG
>DTTG01000076.1 GCA_012964845.1 Fidelibacterota bacterium | reverse complement strand
GCAAACCTGGAATTTATTGGGTGAAAAAGACAGAACTGAACAAGATGACACACGCCGGTCAGGCAGCACCCAGTATAACATTCACCACAATCACTACATCAAGAATATTCAGGGTACCATCTCCATTCATATCTGCCAGGTCAAACTGATTATCAGTAAGCTCAATATTTTCTAAAATTGCCTGGAGGATGATAATGATATCCTGAATATTTACCACACTATCCTGATTCACATCCCCAGATAAATATTGATCTAATGCCAGGGAATGGGCAGACATGCCATAAGTACCAGCTATGAGGGTACGGGTGGGATTATGAATCTTCAAATCTATTACGGGGACCGTGGGCAAATTGAGAGAAAAACTCTGCCAATATTCTCCACCATTAGAGGTGTAAAATATTCCGGCATCAGTTCCTATATAAATATGTCCCTCTTCCTCGGGATCTAGTACAATACAATTCACCGGGAGTTCAGGAAGATTTGAACTAATACTTTCCCAATTTTCGCCCAAATCAGTTGAACGAAATACATGTGACAATGGTTCATCCCAGCGAAAGCCGGAAAGTGTAACATAAATAGTATTCTCATGGAATGGATCAAACGCCATTCGGGTAATCCATCTATCAGGAATTATTGCAGATATTTCAGACCAGTTGTTTCCCCCGTCAACCGTTAAATGAATATGTGCATCGTCTGTGCCAGCCAAAATGAATTCACTAAAATGGGGAGAAACTGCCAAGGTGGTAATGGTATGGTAGCTACTCCCATCATCTCCGTTGGTTAAATCACTGCTGATGGGAAGCCAGTTGTTACCTCCGCTGGTTGTTTTCCAAACGCGATATGTTCCAAAATAAAGTGTTGAAGGGTCAGCCGGATCCATCACAAAAGGTGATGACCAATTGGTACGATCCTCCTCCCAATAATAGCTAATATCTTCCATCCAATCACCACCATTAGTAGAACGATATAAAATCCCCCATTGATATTCGGCATAGATGATATCTGAGTTTTGCGGATTCACCAGAGTGTAGAATCCATCTCCCCCTAAAATAGAATGCCAGTCATCCAGATTTCCAGTTAGAGTTCGAATGGTGTTATTGTCCTGTGTGCCGCCATAAATTTGCTGCGGCTGTTGAAAATCCACCTCAATGGCATAGAACTGAGTGAGGGGGATGTTATTGATATGCGTCCACGTATCACCATAATTTGTACTGGTGAATAATCCCCCGTCATTCCCTTCCAGGATGTACCCCGTATTGGGGTCAATAATAAGGGCATGATGATCCACATGAATTTCATTTGAATTCCAGTAGCCGGCTATTGTCTCCCAGCTATTCCCACCATTTTCAGTTCTTACCAAATCAACTCCCAAAGCATACGCTCTATTGGGATTGGTTGGATCCACTCGTACTTGCCCAAAATACCAGCCAAAACGGGAATTCATCCCCGTAATATTGTTGTCATTTGTCTGATTCCAAGATGACCCGCCATCGTTAGTTTTGTAAATCCCCAAAAAGGAGAAATCCTCACCCTCATCCATATGCTTATCGTAAAATGCATATAGAATATCTGGATTGGATTTTGAAATATCCAGTCCAATTCTGCCAACATTGTCACCGGAGGGAAGGCCATTTGTAAGTTCAGTCCAGTTATCGCCTCCATCTGTAGTTTTCCATATACCGGATGATTCACCCCCTGATTTTCGATAGCTAAGCCCTCGTACCCGTTCCCACATTGCGGCGTAGAGAATATTTGGATTGGTGGGATGTTGGACCAAATCAATGGCTGCCGTAGAATCCGTTAAAAATAAAACCTGTTCCCAGTTGGCACCACCGTCTTCACTGCGATATACTCCCCGCTCACTATTGGATGAAAACAGGGTTCCGCAGGCGGCTACAAATACACGGTTGGAGTTTTCATAATCCACAATGATACGAGCAATGTATGCTGATGTTTCCAATCCGACGTGAGCCCAATTTGCACCCCCATCTTCAGATTTCCACAGCCCATCCCCAATAAAACTATAACTGGAAGCATTGGCTTCTCCGGTTCCGGCAAAAATGATCTGGGGATTGTTGGGGTCAAGGGCAATGTCTCCCATGCTGATGACGGGTGCATCATTAAAAATTTGCTCCCAACTGTCACCATTATTTATACTTTTATAAATCCCTCCAGATGCAGCTGCCACATATATAATTTCGGGTTCAGCAGGGTGATTGGCCAAGTCTGTAATTCTGCCACCGATATTGGTGGGTCCTAATAGCTGCCACTCCAAATCTCGGTTTACAGAATTATTATGCAAATATTGAGCGTCTTTCAGGGCAGTCAAATAATGGCTCTGTTTTATTTTTCCGTGAGGGTATATTCGCTGATATCCCATCCAGTCATTGGGCAATGCCCCCGGTTCTTTGGGGATAGCTGATCCATGAGGACGGCTAATAAATGGGGGTTTATAATTAGCAGAATTTTCATGCCCACTTTTGGTAGTTATCAGGTAAAATGTACTAAACCCTATAATCACGCAGCCCAGAATAAACCATATCTGTTTGGTAATATGTAAGGGTAAAATTTTCATCCTCCTGTAATTTACGACGATTTAGTGAGAATGGGAAAGCATGTACTCGTTACAATATGTAAAGGGTTATGAGTGCCCTTCCACAATTTTTATCTCTTCCTCTGTCAA
>DTTG01000075.1:4951-10804 GCA_012964845.1 Fidelibacterota bacterium | reverse complement strand
GAGGCTGCATGATCTCCCCCCTTCATGGTTCGATCTAGTGTGAAATGGCGCTCAATGATTTTAGCGCCCAAGGCCACTGCAGCTGGCGGGATAGCAATGCCCTGCTCATGTCCTGAATATCCAATAACAGTATCAGGAAATTCTTTCATGAATGTCTGCAGTACATTCAAATGCACCTCCGAAAATGCAGAGGGATAGGTAGATGTACATTGTAAAATTGCAATTTGATTATTTATTTGATTCACCTGAGAATAAGCCGCTTGTACCATTTTCATATCTGCCATCCCCGTTGAAAGAATCATCGGTTTATTTTTTTTGGCAGTATGGACAAGTAGTGGGAAATTAGTGAGGTCAGCCGATGCCATTTTGAAAAAGGGAATACCCATTTCATCTAAAAAATCAATGCTTTCCTCATCCCATCCTGAGGCACAAAAAATAATATCCATTTTTTTACAATAGGTATTTAATTCATGGTAGTCTGCCTCAGAAAGTTCCAAAGCTATTTTATGTTCTCCGTAGGTTTTGCCGAAGCTATTGCGGTTATCGTATGCCATTTCCAGCCCAGACTTGGTAAGAATTCGGGAGATACTCCGTTTCTGTAATTTTACGGCATCAGCTCCACATTCCTTTGCTTTTTGAATTAGATTTTTGGCTATGGAAACATCTCCCTGATGATTAATACCAATTTCGGCTATGATGAAGGCGGGGTGTCCATCACCTACGTTTTTATTTCCCAGTTGTAATTCGGTCATATTAGCATTGGATTTGGTTAAAAAGTGAATAGTAAAATTACTTCTCTTTATAGGAGAATTTCAGGGAAAAAATAGATGGAAAAATGGAATGCTTGAGACTGGGGATTGGGTTTTTAGTACTGGGTTCAGGGTGTTGGTAGTTTGGAGTATTGAATTCCTAGTGGGGAATCCGTTATTAAGTATTTGTCATTCGATATTTATCATTCCCAATTCCCCGCCTAAAGCGGGTAAGTTTTCTCCATCCTCCTGTTTAAAATCTTAAATCTTCATTATTACTAGTTACTTTAAAATAACTCCCGTTTCAACTGCCAGAATGCGTGGAAGATGCACAGCAATTTGTCTCCAGCTGTTGCCTTCATTGTCACTCATCCAGAGAGAGCCGGATGTGGTACCAAAATATACTCCCGCACTATTCATGCAGTCAGTTGTAAGCCCTCTTCGCAAAACCGTAAACCAGGCATTTCGCATGGGCAGGCCAATATCTTGCCGAAACCATGTATCGCCTCCATCATTTGAGCAATAAAGTGCTGGCTGACCTTCCGGGCTCACCCGTGACCAGGCTTCATTTCCATCAATAGGGAATACCCAAATGGTGTTGGGATCAGCAGGATGTACCGCTATGGGGAAGCCGATATCCCCGATATCCGCAGGCATATTATCTCCGATTCTCACCCATTTTTTTTTGGGACGGTCAATACGATAAATTCCACAGTGATTTTGCTGATATAATCGCCCAGGTTCAAATGGATGAAAAGTCAGGGAATGAGGATCATGCCCATATTCAGGGGATCCTTTTAAATAATCCACTTTCAGACCATTATTCATTGGTTCCCAGGTTTTTCCCTGATCAGTTGTCTCAAAAATACCGCCGTACGACATCCCAATATACATGTGATTCTTATCCATAGAGTCAATCAAAATGGAATGTAATTTTGGTACTTTCGGGTATCCCTCAGGACTATTGGCTGTCCATTTTGCCCAATTGGAATTACTGTTGAATCCTTCAACAGAGTCCCAGGTATCACCCCCATCTTCTGACCTGAATAAACCCTGAGGAGATGTACCCGCATACCATACTTTGCCCTCACTATCATGCCCGGGAGTCAGATAATAGATATGATCTACTTTCCGTTTAAGTTTGTCTTGTGGAAATACTGGAGGTTTTGTAGCAGGACTCCAGGTCTTACCAAAATCTTTTGACCAGTAAATGGTTACTCCAGATTGGCGGGATTGGACCGATGCCAGGAGGGTTTTATTATCTCGAGGGTCAAGAACCAAATGATGCACAACCGAACCCAGAAAATGAGGACCATTTACATCCCAATGACGCCTGTCGCTGTCAGAGTAATACAGAAATGCACCTTTTTCAGTGGCAACAAGTAGTATCAGTTCAGATATTTCATCCCGTACAAAGACTATTGCTTGTTTTTCTTCCGCCATTACCATGGATTTTCTCCGAAATTAATCTATGAATATAAAAACATCCTTATGGATGGAAAAAGAGATATGGAAAGGAAAATTTAATTTTGGAATTGGGAATTCGGAATGCGGAGGTTCCCATCTACATACCATTATTTATCCATCGTTCTGCAATTTAGATGGATGATGGGCAAGCAGTTTTAAATTTTCAGCACCCAGTCCCCCGTCTTCGTTTCACTACGCTGGGCAGGCAGCACCCAGTTTGTATCACCCCAGCGTCCGTCTGTAATACTCAAAAGGAGTTTTCAGTCCGTACCAGTGTGGGAAGACTTTTACAATTTCGGTATTGCCGGGAAAACTTTTGGATATACCCTGCTCCACATGACCTGTGATAAAATTATATTTCTGTTTTTTTGCCCAGTTGACATAAATTCGTTTAAGGGTTTTACCATATCCACCTTTGCCGCGGAACTTACTATTGACAACAAATGCGTAGGTATAAAGGGTATTTTTCTTACCTAAATTAACATCGAAATGAGACCAGCTTTCCTGTTTAAAATATTCCAGTGGAACACCAATAATATAACCGATAATTTTACCCTTCAATCGTGCAAGAAAAGGTAAAGTTTCTGAATTAAAATATTTGGGTATATTGGTTTTGGTGAGAAGTGCCTGAGAGCCAAACCTATCTGCCATACAATGGGAAATGTCAATAAGTCCCGGAATATCGTCTTTTCCGACTTTTTTTACCAGTTCAATACGGAAGTTGAAGGCGCTGGCAGCAATCACCTTAACCTCTGACTTTTCATCCATTTTTAGTAAAAGTTGTTCCATAGGGGGGAAGTAATTTAGATGGTGGATTGATTTAATACAAACTGCAAATTCATAGTTATCAGTATTTTTTATTCATGGGAAAACACCTTTATATTTAATGCTGTGGCAATACCATTTAATCAACGATTAGAAACTATCTGTAGAGAGAAAAATAACTCACTCTGCATTGGACTGGACATTGATCCGGACAAATTTTCATCTGGAGCAGATACTTCACTTTCAGGCATGGAATCGTTTGGCAAGGATGTCATTGATGCTACCATAGATTTTTGTCCCGTATATAAACCCAATTTTGCATTTTTTGAACGGTTCGGCTCTCAAGGTTTTGCATTGCTGGAAAGATTGGTATCTCATATTAATGGAAGAGCAATTGTCATTGCCGATGCAAAACGGGGCGATATTGGAAATACTTCCCGTCAATATGCCACTGCAATTTTGGATGGGATGGGATGCGATGCCATAACCATATCTCCTTATATGGGGAGAGACGCTATACAACCATTTATTGAAAATCCTGAAAAAGGAGTTTTTGTTTTGGCAGTAACCTCTAACCAAAGTGCCAGCGAAATTCAGGAGCATGGAAATCAATCAAACCCTCTTTATAAGAAAGTGATTCAAATCGCACAGGAATTAAATACGGGTGAGAATATTGGGTTGGTAGTTGGGGCAACAAAAACGGAGGTGATGGAAGAAATCCGGGAATTATCAAATGGAATGCCCTGGCTTATTCCCGGTGTAGGAACCCAAGGGGGGGATTTGGAGACTGCACTGAGAATATCACATAAAAATGGGATAGGCATTATCAATGTTTCACGGGGAATTTTGTATGCCGGCGATGGCAGCCTCAATGATGTTATTCAATCTGCAAAAAATTATACTGAAAAAATACGGAGTATTGTATGGAACCCCGTGAACTGTTAAAACTGCTTCAAGAAACTGGAGCCATGTTGGATGGTCATTTTCTACTCACTTCCGGTAGGCATAGTAATGTGTATATCGAAAAATTTCGAATTTTGGAACACCCCCGAGCGTTGGATGATGTGTGTAGAGCAATGTCTGAAACCGTCCAAAACCAGAATGTAGAATTAGTTCTTGGAGCTGCCATTGGTGGAATACTCATTGCCGGCGGTGTAGGCAGATACCTTGATGTTAAACATATTTTTTCAGAACGGGTGGATGGTAAAATGGAACTTCGACGTGGGTTTTCCATTACAAAAGGACAGAGGATAATCATCGTGGAGGACATTATTACCACAGGCGGGTCGGTTTTTGAACTGATTCAACTGGCCAAGGACTACGAAGCAGAAATTGTTCATGTGGTAAATTTAGTGGATCGCAGTTCAGGGGAAGTCAATTTTGAAGTACCCACCACAGCTCTTCTCACTATTCCATCCGAAAGTTGGGAACCGGAAGATTGTCCACTATGTCAACAAGGGGTAGCCATTACCCAAAGAGGGCGAACAGGCAAACAAATGGAGACGGTATGAAAAAAATATTACTATTTATTATTGCTGGATTTTTAATGGGTGAGAGCATTGCTGACTCCCTAAAAGTGACTGGCGAAAAACCGATAGTTCCTCAAGCATTTGACTTATCCAAGGGGTTTAATATTCCTGGTCTCATTCCTAAGAATCTTATTTCAGGGACAAAATCGTATTTATTCCCCCATGAAATTGATATCATTAAAGAAGCTGCAAAAAACTTTATTCCAGAACCTGTAACGGATGATGATATTGTCATTATGGAAACCAATCGTGGAATAATGAAACTCAAACTTTTCCCTGATGTTGCTCCTAAGCATTGTAAAAATTTCAAAAAACTTGCAAATAGTGGTTTTTATGATAAAACAAAATTCCACAGAATTCTTCCTGGATTTATGATACAGGGAGGTGATATTAATTCTCGAGATAATGATGGGAAAAATGATGGCCATGGTGGACCTGGATGGACGGTGGATGCAGAGTTTAATGATATTTCCCATAAACGGGGAATTTTGTCCATGGCTCGATCTGCAGACCCGAATTCCGCTGGGAGTCAATTTTTTATCTGCGTAGCAGATGCCCCTCATCTTGATGGTCAATATACCGTATTTGGGGAAGTAATTGATAAAGTGCATATAGTGGATCATATTGTCAAAACACCAACGGAGTATAGTCAGGCTGTCATGATGAGCAAAGAAAGTATTCCTGATGGAGAAGACCCCGATGATTGGATCACCTTAAAAGATCCCAAAACGAAAAAGAAATTATATTCAAAAATTCCAAAAAATATGAGGAAAACTGATTATGAATATGATATGAGGAATAAAATTAAATCTAACAAACCAGCAATCCCTGTTTTTATTGAAAAAGTGCGGGTGGTAAAAAATACAATGGTTGAAAACGAAGCGGAACCTGCTGAAAAATAATGGCTTCAAAAAAAATTAAAATTGGATTAGTTCTGGGAGGTGGAGGCGCTCGAGGACTTGGGCATATTGGTGTTTTAAAGGCACTTAAAAAACATTCAATTCCCATCCACATGGTAGCGGGGACATCAATTGGGGCGGTGATTGGAGCCATGTATGCTGCCACCTTAGATCCCCATTGGATAGAGAATAAATTTAAAGAATTTATTGATAGTGAAGCCTATAAAAGAATTGGATTACATCGGTTGGTACCCACTAGCCAACCTAATAGTTCAATTTTTCAAACGGCTGCTACTTATATGAAGAATCAAATTATAATTAATTTAGCCAATGATCGATTGGGGATTCTCAAACAGGAACGATTATCAGAAATTATAGAATTTTTGCTTCCTGTAAAAACATTTGAGGAATTGAAAATTCCGTTTTCCTGCCTGGCAGTTGACT
>DTTG01000075.1:0-4851 GCA_012964845.1 Fidelibacterota bacterium | reverse complement strand
CCTGTAAAAACATTTGAGGAATTGAAAATTCCGTTTTCCTGCCTGGCAGTTGACTTAAACTCAGGTGAGGATGTTGTATTCAATTCTGGTAATTTGATTGAAGCTATTGTGGCGTCATCTGCAATACCCGGATATATTCCTCCCATAGAAAAAGATGGAATGCTCTTGACAGATGGTGCCGTCTCCTGCCCGGTTCCCGTGAAAACTGTTCGGAAAATGGGAGCGGATTTTAGAATTAGCGTGGATGTAGGACTCAACCATTTTGAACCTCTGGAAAATCCCAATTTATTACAGGTGCTTGGAAGAGCAGAACAAATTACATCCACTCGCCTTGGGGAAGTTAAATCAGAAAAAGCTGATATTACTATTCGCCCAGATACCATGAATGTATTTTGGGCAGAGTTTGATAAAATTGATCAATTGATTAAATTGGGTGCCGAGGAAACCGAAAAACAATTTTGGCAAATTAAGGATAATTTGAAAAAGAAGAAAAGTATTCATCATAAAGTCATTCAATTTTTAGAGTTTATTTCAGGAAGAGAAAGGGACCAGGCCGCATGAAAATAGTAAGTAAAATAATTTTACTAATTACCATTTTAGGGACATTTATCATTGGGCAAAACGATATTGATAATGCTGTTAAATACAGCCTGAATTTAGATAGAGATGAGGTTCACAATGGGGAAGTGGTAACACTTTCTGCAAAGCTGAAAATCGCGAAAAAATTCTATGTATATTCAACGCATCCAGAGAAGAGTTTGAGTCCTACTTATATTGAATGGGAGGACAGCAGTTATTTTAGTGAAGTAGGAATTTTACAAGAACCATCCTCAAAAATCAAATACGACCCCAATTTTAAAATGGATATTGGCTATCATACTTCTCAGGTACAGTTTAAACAAGATTTAAAGATTAGTGATGATATTAAGCCCGGTGCTTACAAAATAAAAGGAACCTTTGTTTTTCAAGTTTGTGACCCAACAAAATGTATTCCCCATTGGGATGATTTTGTGGTGAAGCTAACTGTATTAGAAGGGGATGCTGTTGCAAAATATATTACCCCTGTTCAATCTGAATTTGAAAATATTGTAGGAAAAGTGAAGGCTAAATCAGGCACAACCAACGAGTTAGATTCAATAATAGAAGAAGGGTTATTCTCATTTATATTATTTGCTTTAAGTATGGGATTCTTAGCATTGCTGACGCCATGTGTGTTTCCCATGATTCCTATTACAGTATCCTTTTTTACAAAAGCAGGCGAGAAGGAAGATTCCCATCCCTTATTTTCTGCTCTGGTTTATACCATTGGAATTATTGTTATTTTCACCAGTTTAGGGTTAATTCTGGCACTCACCCTGGGAGCTGCTGGTGCCAACCAGATGGCTTCAAATCCCTGGGTAAATATTTTTATTGCGGCATTATTTATCTATTTTGCCTTCAGCCTGTTTGGACATTATGAAATTCAAATGCCCTCAGCTTTCCGTCAATTCAGCAGTAAGCAGGAACAGAGAGGCGGTGTAATTGGCATCCTATTTATGGCACTTACCTTTACGCTCACATCGTTCACATGTACCGTACAATTTGTAGGGTTATTATTGGTAGCTGCAAGTCAGGGGTCATTTTTCTGGCCTTTATTGGGAATGGTGGTTTTCTCAACTGCATTTGCCTTCCCATTCTTTTTTCTGGCTTTATTCCCTCAGTACCTTGCCAAGTTGCCAAAATCAGGCGGTTGGTTGAATTCAGTAAAAGTAACCATGGGATTTTTGGAATTAGGCGCTGCCATGAAATTTATCAGCAATACCGATCTCGTTTGGCAATGGGGAATATTTACGCAACAAGTGGTATTGGCTGTCTGGGTAATCATTTCATTTATGATGGGATTATATCTACTGGGGAAAATTAAACTTCCTCATGATTCAGACCTGCCCTTTATTGGCGTTCCCCGATTGGTGCTCAGCATAGTATTTATGAGCTTTGGAATATACTTGACCGGAGGTCTTTTTGGGCAACCCTTACATGGGCTGATTGATTCCTATCTCCCACCTATTGTTGATGCCAGTCGTCAAAATATTGTATTAGAGTCTGGGGAAGAACATATGGTTTGGTTTGATAATCTACCCGAGGCATTGGATGTTGCCAAAACAGAGGAAAAACCAGTGTTTATTGACTTTACCGGATATACCTGTACCAATTGCCGTTGGATGGAAACCAATGTTTTTGAAGAACCAAAAGTTCAGAAATTGTTTAATGAATTTGTTATGCTCCGCTTATACACGGATGGGGGAAATAATTATCGTGAAAACCAAAAAATGGAAATAGACCGATTTGGTACAGCTGCCCTGCCATTTTATGTGGTGTTAAGCCCCGATGATGAAGAGATATCTCGTTTCCCGGGAATGGACACTGATGTAAATAAATTTGTTGACTTTCTTGAAAAGTCACTTGATTAATTAAATTTGAAAGGTAATTCGTTTGAAAAATAAAATACTGAAATTAATATTAGTTGGAGTGTTGGGAACACTTGGATTTTTTCTCCTGTTTTCTCAGGAGATTAAGTTTAGTTTATCCCAGAAGGAGGCTTTAAAAAAAGTACTGGGAGATATAAATAAAGCACCTGATTTTACACTCACTGCCATGAACGACAGCATGTATACTCTCAGTAAATTAGAAGGGAAAGTTGTTCTGATTAATTTCTGGGCTACCTGGTGCGGTCCCTGCAGAATGGAAATACCAGAGTTTAATGAAATGCATAAAAGTTATCATGAAAAGGGATTGGAAATTCTGGGAATATCTGTGTCTGATAATAAAAAGCAGCTTAAGAATTTTGCAAAATCATTTGCTGTTGACTATCCTCTTCTCTATGGGGGTGCCAGGGAAATGAATAAAATCATGAAAGATTACGGTGGAGTGTATGCCGTACCATCCTCATTTTTAGTAGGTAAAAATGGGAATATCGTTTGGTCATACCCAGGAGCAATTTTGAAAAATTATGACCCACAAACATTTGCTACATTGGTATATGAAATTGAAAAAGAGCTGAAAAAAGGGGAAGTTGAAAATCCTGTAGAGGAATAGTGCTTCGTATTGAAAGTTATTGTCCCCATAATATTTCTTCTTTTATTGTCCTGTTCCAATCACCCTGAACCTGGGTGGATTTCTAATCAACCACATGCTGAAAACTACTGGTTTGGTGTAGGTAGTGTTGAAAAGCCCTTTTACGGAAGTGATATTCGTGAGGAAGCCCGCAGTAAGGCTCTATCAGAAATTGCCTCCCAGATTTCAGTTGATGTGTCAGGAACCTTTGAACAAGTGATTACTGAACACAATTTTGATTTAGATGAATTTGCAAAATCTGTGGTAAAAACACGGGTTGAAAATAATCTCCCCAATATAGAAATAGTGGATTCCTATGAGAGCAAAAACCGCTATTACTTATTGGCACGGCTTTCTCAAAAAATCTATTATGAAACCATCGAAAAAAAGAGACGGAATGCAGTAAAAACGGCGTTGGGATTATTGGAAAAAGCAGAGACCGGGTTTACGGCTCAATCATTCACTGCATTGAGTGAAGCCATGGTGGAAATATCTCCGTATATGGATGTGCCCATTAATGAAGAATATCCTCGGGGCTCGGGTAAATTTGTAAACCTGTACAGTTATATTAAATTACTGACTCACACCCTGGTAAATCGTATAAAGGTAGTTCCTGATGAAATTGTTACCGAAATTAAATTGGGCTTAACTCGCGATATTCAATTAAGAGTACACATTATTGATAATCAAAATAATACTCCCTTAGTAAATATCCCCATTTTTGGAAATGTACAAGGTGATGATATTGGGGGAGTTGTTCTGTCCGATGGTGACGGATATTGTACATTCCCACTTCCAGCTCTAAATGGAAAAACAGCTATTCAATATATGAATTATAAAGTTAAAATGGATGAGCTTTTGGGTGAATCACCATTGTTTGGCAATTTACCCCATATTCAGGTACAATCCATGATTAAGGTAATACCACCGGATATTTTGGTTCAGATAAAGGAGTATAATTTAGGTGAAGAAACCGGTAATCCTTATGTGGCGCCGGTTATAATGGAGTTTTTCGCAAGCCATTTTTCAGCAAATTTTGTAGAATCGAATGATGCAGATTTCATAATTAAGGGTACAATAAATACCCGATCTGTATCAGATAAACCTAACGATTATGGAATATACCAAACTTTTGCTGATGCCACCATTTCCATTTCAAAAGGTGAGACAGGAGAAAAATTAATTGAGAAGTCATTCAATAAAATTCAGGGCAGTGATTTTAACTCAAAAACTGAATCAGCAAATCAGGCTTTGAAGAAACTCTCGGAGAAAATAACTACTGAATTTTTACCGGAGTTATCTGAAATTCTACAGGGGTTGTAAAACAAGCTACCAGCTTGTTTGAAATGAGCAATTTTTTAAACCCAAAAAACAACCAAGGATGGTTGATTTATACTAAAAGGAATTGTAAAATGAAAATAATTTATTTCGTAATAACAATTATACTTTGCATTGGTTTAGCCCAAGAGGTAGCGCCTGAAGTTACCATGGAACGTAAAAAACTCATCATTTTGTCCAGTGAAAATAAAGACAGCGATATATCCAAAAAAATAACCCAGATTGCCTCCAGCACAGCCACACAGTTAAACCGCTATGATGTGATGGACCGCAGCCAACTGGATAGAATTCTGAACGAACAAAAACTCCAGCACTCCGGTGTGGTGAATCCAGATCAAGCCATAGAAATAGGTAAGGTTGCTGGTGCCAATGAAGCCCTGTATATCAGTATTACCAATTTTGGACAAAAGGGCGTTCCCA
>DTTG01000074.1 GCA_012964845.1 Fidelibacterota bacterium | reverse complement strand
TGTCTGAACAACATGATGAATCATTAGGCGAAATTATTCTCCATCATGTGACAAATGATCTGAATTATAAATTTCTTGATCTACACTTATTTGGCTACGATATTTCTATTACAAAACATGTAATCATGTTATGGATTGCTGCTGCAGTAACGGTAGGATTTGCAATTTGGGCTACTCGTAGGTATCGAGAAAATATTGATGCCCAGCCAAAAGGATTAAGTCATATTTTTGAAATATTAATGAATTTCATCCGGGAAGATATTGTGAATCCCAACATTGGTGTCAGCTATGGCAAAATGTGGGCTCCCCTTATTACCACCTATTTCATTTTCATTTTAATCTGTAATTTTCTGGGGATGGTACCATTTTTTGACCTGATTCCCGGGGGGAGTTCAACCGTTACCGGAAATTTTAATACAACAGCTGGATTAGCATGCATCACTTTTTTTGCCATAATAATTGCCGGAACAATGAAGCATGGATTTCTGGGATATTGGAAAAATATGATTCCCGGCAACGTACCTGCTCCCGTTCTGTTGATTTTAATTCCCATTGAAATATTAGGAATGTTTGTAAGACCATTTGCTCTCACTATGAGATTGGGAGCGAATATGACAGCAGGGCATATTGGGATGCTGGCAATTTTTGCCCTACCTATTATTCTCTCATCCGCACCCGTTGGGATTGCCTCTATTTTATTAAATACGGGTATTTATTTTTTAGAAATGATAGTCAGTTTTGTTCAAGCCTATGTATTCACCCTGTTATCGGCAGTTTTCATTGGAATGGCAATACATGCAGAACATTAAAATATAGAAGAATGAATATAATAAATAACAAAAAGGAGAATCATAAAATGTTAAGAATAAGAGCCATTGTATTAGGTATGTTGACAGTTGCTACTTCCATGGCAGCTGAAGGCGGTTTGCTTGGAGCAGGTATCGGTGCAGGGATTGTAGTGTTGGGAGCAGGATTAGGGATTGGTCTGCTGGCGTTTGCAGCAGCTAATGCCACAGCACGTCAGCCTGAAGCCGCAGCAGATATACGCGCAACCGTTAATCTTCCGCTCTTCCTTCTGGAAGGTGTTGCAATTATTGCACTCGTTGTCTGCATCTTAGCTGTTGTACTCTAAAAAGGAAAGATAATAATGATATTGAGCAGACTTATAATTTCTGCTGTGAGTATCTGTGGAGTTCTTTTTGCTACCGAGGGATCTGGTCATGGTGATCCAGTTCATGAAGGTGGATGGATGGAAAAATGGTTAAGTTTTGACCCAGGCTTATTCATGTGGACGATTGTCACCTTTTTCATTGTTCTGGCAATTTTAAAATGGAAGGCATGGGGTCCGCTCATCGAGGCGCTGGATAAACGTGAAGAGGACATCCGGAATGCCCTTTCATCCGCTGAAAAAGCCAGAGAAGAAGCAGATAAAGTAGCAGGGGAATATGAGGAAATGATCCGGAAAGCACAATCCGAAGCACAGAAGATTGTTGCTGAAAGTAAGGCTGCAGGTGAAAGAGTAAGAGCAGAAATAAAAGTAACTGCGGAAAAAGAAGCTGGTGATATACTTGAAAAAGCAAAAAAACAGATTCAATCTGAAAAGGCAAATGCTATTCAGGAGATCCGATCTACTGTAGTAGAGTTTTCACTTCAAGCAGCCTCTAAAGTTATTGAAAAAAATCTGGACTCTGAAGATAATCGCAGGCTTATCAAAGAAACTATAGATGGAATTGGGAAAGCCTGATGAAAAAAAATCGAGAAGTGAACAAATATGTCGGAGCAGTATTTGCAGTTGCTGAGAAGTCTGGACAATTGTCTGAAGTGTCGCTACATCTCAATACATTGTTAATGATGTATAAAACTTCTCCGGAATTGCGTTTATTTTTACAAAGTAGACGAATTTCGTTGGAGAATAAATCCAAAATACTACAAGTGGTTTTGAAAGATGTTCTTTCGGAATTTGGATTTGAACTATTATTTCAATTGCTGAATGACGGGCGAGTTCAATTACTTGAAGAAATAATCAAAAGAGTTCAATTTTTAATTGATTCTAAAAGTGGGGCTATGAAAATAACCGTTTCCACCACATCCCCTCTTAATGATAATGAACTGGATGACCTTGTATCTGGAATTGAGAAAAAACTTGAAAAGAAGATAGAAATGGAAACCATTGTGGATCCTGATATTTTGGGTGGTGTTAAATTTAGAATTGGAAACACCATAATAGATGGATCTATCGCTACCCGGTTACAGAAATTGGGTGCTACCCTCTATCAATAGTAAATACTAATTGGAGATTTTATGGAAATCAAAACTGAAGAAATAACATCCTTACTGAAGCAGCAACTTCAAAAATATCAGGTTGAATTGGATGTTTCAGAAGTAGGTGAAGTACTAATGGTGGGTGACGGTGTTGCCCGGGTCAGTGGCTTGGAAAATGTCATGAGTGCCGAACTTGTGGAACTCCCCAATGGGGTTTTCGGTATGGCATTAAACTTGGAAGAAGACAATGTTGGATTGGTATTGTTTGGCGATAGCCGTCTGGTAAAAGAAGGCGATTTGGCAAAACGGACAGGCAGGGTTGTTGAAGTACCGGTTGGTCCTGAAATGCTGGGCAGGGTAGTAAATCCCTTGGGGCAGCCCATTGATGGGAAAGGACCTATTAATGCCAAAGAGTCTTTACCAGTTGAACGGAAAGCCCTGGGTGTGATGGCACGGCAGCCGGTGAAGGAACCCCTGCAAACCGGACTTAAGGCTATTGACAGTATGATTCCCATTGGACGGG
>DTTG01000073.1 GCA_012964845.1 Fidelibacterota bacterium | reverse complement strand
GACCAGTATCTCCATCATCTAAAAAATCCCCATCTGCATCATTTAATTCAACTTCTAAAACTCCCATAAGGTCGTTTTGATTTGTTCCCCAATAGGTGGAATTTCCATTGACATCAATTAATTCAATAGGATTATCAAATTCATCAATAATCACTCTGGGGTGAGTATCATAAGCAAAAGGTAAATATGTTGGTAAAATCAATTCACCATAGGCAAGATTTAACAGGCTGCCATAAAGATCAATTTTTCCATCACCTCCATCAACTTTTTGATGATTCTCATTTTCAGAATCTAACCCAAAAATGGAGAGATATGATGTTCCGGTTTCACTATGAGTTCTTTCATCTCCTCCACCTAAATCCCGGACAATGTCTAGTTCAAGTCCACTGGATTCAATATTTGACCCTCCCAGGGAATAGACATTTTTAAACATGAGAGACCATGTTGGAGAATTTGGAGTTGAGGGATTAATATCCTTTAATAATTTAAGGGTGATGAGCCCTTTACATTCTTCCTGGTAATCCGTACTACTTTCAACACATTCATCATAAACAGATTTAAAATTGGTGCCATTTGTGGTGTCTTGAACTGCATCAAAAGATTGGTTGTTGGGATCAAAAGAGGTTGTTGTATAAGCAATAGCAATAGCATTTTGAACAGAATTCATTCGAATATATCCTAAAATTCGATCAATTTCATAATCCATATTTTCTTCAAGTTTCACCCAGGTGCCGCCAACACTGTAGCTGGTTGAATCCTGTGGATATACATATGCATCTGCTTGAATAAGGGCTGGATTTTCAGCGGTAGTTACTTTTTGGTATATTTCAAATTGACCGACTACATAGCTCGTATCATAAAAATGGGCATTTGTTACACTTAAAGGATAATAGTTTGCTTTGAAAATATCATCAATGAAAAAGTAGCGGTCTTTAATAAAATTATAATCATTAATTGATGTAGGCGTGCCGGATTCAGCACCCCCCTCCATAGTTTTCTCAGATTTTTTCACCTGTTCACGAGCGATGACCGATTGTATTTCTACGGGTCCAAGTTGATGAACGGTTTTAATTCCAAACAGACTGGAATTGGCACCCCCCAGATTTATTGCATCCATTCCTTCCAAAGAGAGATTGATATTTCCTGCTTCTGCCTTTTGAAGGATATCATTTTTTTGACCTTTGTATTCAATGGTAAGATCATTTTCCCAAGTGAAATCGGCTTCAGAATCCTGTTTTATTTTAACAAAAAAACGGTCGCCAATATTTCCATCAATAGTAAATCTCTGAGTTTGTTCTATTTCCAGATCCCAAGATTTACTTTCTCTTAAATTGGTTGTAATTAAATCTTTTTCTTCAAATACCAACGCCCCTTCTACGCTAATATTTCCACTGATATTGAGTTCTACATCGGTTTCACCAATTTTGGTATTAATCAGGCTTATGCCAGCGCCGGCACCGGATCTGCCAGGGGACTTTTTGGATAACTTTTTGATAAAATATTCTCGGAATTCCTGCCTGGTATTTTCTACCATTGCAATCTGTTTATACCAATTAATAGTCAATACTGCCGGTAACTGTAAATCTGTATCTTTATAGCGATGATACATAAGGATGGTGCCGTCAACAAGTCCGGCTTCATTATCTCGCTTTATTTTTCGCATTTTTTTGGTGGCATTCGCTTTGGATACTACCCTGCCAATTGAATGCCCATTCCAAAAGGGATGGCTGCTTTTTAGACTTAATGTTTTAACCTGAGGTGGAAAGGGGTCTATCAGTTGAGGCAGCATTGGGTAAAATTTTATTACGGATGAAATGGACACAAAATCCCCGCCTTCGGATTCACAGAAAGCAATCGAAGTAAAAATAGCCGTAAAGCTCAGAAGAAATCGGAGAACCGATTTCACGTATTTAACCTTTGCCGTAATTGACACAATAGTAACAATTAGGTATTAGGCAAGGTCCTCCATTTGGTGAAATATGTGGGGCAGGCGGGATTGAAGCAAAATAATCATATTCTGAATTGCTTTTCCCCGATGAGATAATTGATTTTTTTCTTTCATGCTCATTTCTGAATAAGTTTTTCCCTTCTCAGGTACATAAAATACAGGGTCATACCCAAAACCGCCAACACCTTTCGGCTCTGTAGCGATTAAGCCTTCAACGGTACCCCCTGATACAAGTTCCATATTTTCACCCACGAAAGCTATAGCTGTTTTAAATCGAGCAGTTCTATCTTTTTCAGGGACTGACAGCATGTTTTTCATTAATTTTGTCACATTATCAGAATAACTACAGGATTTACCTGCATAGCGGGCTGAATAAATCCCCGGCTCTCCATTGAGGGCATCCACCCCTAAACCCGTGTCATCAGCCCAGGAGGGAAGTTTTGTCTCTTTAAACACTGTTCGAGCTTTGATGAGTGCATTCTCTTCAAGAGAGCTCCCATCTTCAATAATTTCACCAATTTCAGGGAAATCATCCAGGGTGAGAATGTCAATAGGGAAATCACTTAAAATAGAAGCCATTTCTCGGCATTTATCCCTGTTATGTGTTGCTAATACTATTTTCATATCCAGCGGGAAAATTAGAGAGATTGAGCGATAATTCGGTTAGATTATTTATAAAAATGACCCCTCATGGTTCATTTGAAAAAATGCATAAAATTAGAGGAAAAATATGATAGTCCATATTTTAAAATCGTTTTAAATTTTATGATTCAATTTATTGAATAATTTGGCTTGGTAGCTCAGTTGGTAGAGCAGAGGACTGAAAATCCTTGTGTCGGTGGTTCA
>DTTG01000072.1 GCA_012964845.1 Fidelibacterota bacterium | reverse complement strand
TTCATTACCCTAAAGCTAAACTTTTCCGTAACAACTTCCCCTTCCGTTTTCACCTGAACCCACATGAAGTAATCTCCGGCTTTATCCAGGGATAAGGGTGGAAAACTTACTTTTCCAATATTGGATTGTATCCCCTCTGAATAGGTTTTAGCGCTGTCTGATGGCAGCCCATAATAACAGATACCACTTGCTGCATTTGATGCTAATTCCTGCTGTTTGTCAAATATCTGCTGTGAAGCCATGGATATAGTCCCAATAGGATGAAAGTGAATAAATACGTTGTTTTCCGGGCTGATTAAAGCGCCATGCCCACCCATCTGGATATAGGGTTCAAGCTTGGTTGACACCATTTTTGAATTAAATGTCTGGAATTCCAGTTTAATTTCTTCCTCTGACAAGTATTCAGCTTTCCTATTCAGCCAAATAATTTTATGCTGCATTTTAGCATGAGTCCAGGAGTCATCTGGATCACGAATTGGAACCTTGCCATTTTTCACTACCTCTGGTTGACTAAGGTATTCAATGGTTTTTTGAATTGTTTCAGTCAAACCGCTTTCATAGGTGATATCCATATAAACAGAATAATTGCCTATAGGGACAGGCGGCATGAGCACCTCAAATACATGGTTATTTTCAATGCTGCGTGATGGGTGAATATGGCTTAAAACAGACAGATCATCCTTAATCAGGTACATGTGCATGATTTTACCGTGGTCCGGAATGATTTCAGGCATTCTGCCTTCTGAAATGGCAGGGTCTGTGATGGTCACTTTTAGAATGTCACGGTTTTTAATATTGACAATTTCAACTTCTGTTTGGAGGGATTGAAATAAGTTATCTGCATATAATTTTTCTACATCCTCCCACCATTTATATCCGGAATAAATTATTCCCAATACCAAAACAAAACTAACGACCATGACATATCTGGATTTTTTAACCCTTTCAGCAGGGAGTATATCATCTGGATGGATAGTACTTTCCCGGTAGGAGATTGTAATGATATTTACGGCTCCAAAAATCAGCAAAAGCATTAGTACCAATAAAATAATCTCTAGGCTGCCTTCCATTTGTTTAATATCAAGGGCAAGAGAGTTCACTGGTATATTTATCTCAAATACCTCTTCCCCGGAATATAATTTCACCTGTACGTTGTAGGAGCCAAAATTCATAAGCCAAAGTTGAGTGCTGTACAAATTATTCTCTCCCTTGACAGGATAAGCAATATCTGCCGGCGGCGCTCCTTTTTCTCCCGCATGCCAGTAAATCGGTCGGGCAGTTACTTTGTGTACTTTATCAGAAAATACACGAATATTGATATCCGCTAAACCAGGTACTACTCCAGGTGTTTTGACAATTACACGAACCGGTATGTCTCCTGCAACACCCTCATATATTGAATTGAGATGACCTATATCAGCAGCAAGAAAGGTGAATATATATATAAAAAGCAAATGCCGTTTTTTCATTTCTTAACCCTTTTCAGCCAACCGGAAAAAAGCAGAGCTAAATAAATTGAGAATATACTATATACAAGCGTAAGAGCCATATTTTTTACAGTAACCGGGGACATGGGAATCTTATGCCCATAGGGAGTCCAATCATAATCCCAGTACTCAAAATTGAAATCTCCTACAGGTACCCAGAAAGGCTTATTTCTATCTGAGCCAAAGACCCAATTTCTGGCGTACTCTGAAAGGAGAAATTCAGAATAATACCATTGGGTAAGGAGAAGAATTAAGGTGAAGATAATGGCAAATATAATTGCTTTTAGAATTTTGTTTGATAGTGTAAATCGGGATCGAACAATATCAATTATTATTGCCGGAATAATAAGTAACGGAGGAAAGGGAGGTGCTACATAATGCGTGATTTCTCTGTAAATAGGTCCAAGCAATGGCTCTGCCTCAAATAAGGGTAAAATCCAGAGTATCAGCAGACGATGTATCATATAAAGACTAGCTATGATTGTAGCAGCATATTTTGTTCTTGCAGCTTCACTAAATGCAATGATCACAAATCCATAAAATATTGTAGAAAGTTTATAAAATTCTAATGAATGCTGCTTATTAGCAAAACTATATTCTGTGAGAATAATGCAGAATTGAAGGAGAATCAGACTGGCAGCATAAAGATATAAGTAATCATATATTTTCTTTTGAGATTCTTGAGCCAGGTTTCTTTCTGCCAGAACTAGTTGCAATGAACCCAAAAATATTGCAAAAATCCCCAAAGCCAATACGATGTGCGGTGGACTCACAATCTGCACATCCAAGCCATAAGTATTATGCCACCAGTCATCGAATGGCGCTGAGGTGAGCATGGCAATCATGCCCCAGATACAAATCCAGCAGGCCAGGGGTCCTTTAAATCCCCAGAATTTTACATAATGCTTATATTTATCGGGATGAAAAAAAGTCTGCTGAAAGACCATCCATGCGCAGGTGAGTCCGCAAAGGATACCTCCAAAATAGATCACCATGTGAGGCGCTGACCAAAATGAATCCCTGCCGATGGATTCATGCCAGGAGATATCCCATTCAATACCAATCAAAATTGCAGTGGAGGATACCAGAACCAGAATACAGTAATTGGGTACTGATTTAATATTTTGAAGAAATGAAGTCATTTAAAAAAATCTCATTTTTTTGCTTTTGATATATAAGAAAAATAAAAGAGTTTAAATTACCCCGTCATTTATGGCGGGGGTAATAGAATTATAAGAAATGGGATTTATCCCAAAACTACGTCAATAATTGGGCTAAAGCCCTTAGTTTTCTCATTTAAACCCCTACTTAAAAGTCGGGG
>DTTG01000071.1:9261-11200 GCA_012964845.1 Fidelibacterota bacterium | reverse complement strand
ACTAAAGGTTCCAATGTATTTGCTGTATCTTCCAGCCGTTCAGAAGATGAGAAAATCCGCTTAGCCATTAATTCCCATCAACCATGGGATGGTCCCTTTGCCTGGTATGAGGCTCATATACATAGTGAAGAAGGCTGGAATATGGCAGGTGGCTTATTTCCCGGTTCACCCATTGTATTGGTGGGGCATAATGAACATCTAGGTTGGGGACATACCGTAAATGCTCCCGACTTAGTGGATATTTATGAACTGGAAATCCACCCCGATGATCCCTACTTATACAAATACGACGGCGAATGGAAACAGCTGAAAGTTAAAAAGGTACCCATTAAGGTTAAACTATTTGGACCCTTTTCTTGGACTTTTAAAAAGGAAGCCCTTTGGTCTATTCACGGTCCGGTATTAAGGGGGAAATATGCCACTTATGCCATGCGCTTTGCAAACTATGAAGATATTCGTGTAATTGAGCAATGGTACCGTATGAATAAGGCTGCCAATTTTGAGGAGTGGCAATCTGCAATGCAAATGATGGCCATTCCCATGTTCGGCACTGGTTATGCCGATAAGGATGGTAATATTTTATACCTGTATAATGCTAAGTTACCACTCCGCACCGAGGGTTATGACTGGCAGGGGGTTTTACCGGGTAATTCCTCAGAAGTCGTTTGGACTGAATACTTACCCTATGAAGATTTACCTCAAGTGCTGAATCCACCATCTGGATTTATTCAGAACTGCAATAATACTCCTTTTACTACTACCACTGGCAATGGAAATCCAAATCAGGAAAATTACCCGGATAGTTTTGGCATTGAGAGCCGCATGTCAAACAGAGCCCTGAGAGCTATGGAACTTTTTGGTAAAGATATTTCAATTTCTGCCGAAGAGTTTGAACAGTATAAATTTGATCTGCACTACTCCGATGATTCCTATATGTCATTGTTTGTAGATCGCTTGATCTCCCTTTCCCATAATTTTGAGGATGACCAATTGCAGGAGGGAGTAAATGTCCTCAAAGCCTGGGATAAGAATACTGATTTTGAAAATATTAATGCTTCATTGCCAATTATTTCTTTTGGCTGGTTTATGGAAACACTGCCAACAGATGTCTCAGATGAAAACCTGATTGAGAGTTTTACCTTTGCAGTAAAGTATCTCTATAATCATTATGGAAAATTGGATGTAATTTGGGGCAAGGTAAATCGCCTTGTCCGTGGCAATGTCAATCTGGGTGTTGGGGGTGGACCTGATATTTCCCGAGCAGTATATGGTATTCCTACCAAAGAGGGTTACTTGAAAGGCTATGCCGGAGATGCATTCCTCATGATGGTGGAATGGGGAAAAGACGGTGAGGTAAACTCAAGAAGTATTCATCAATACGGCTCCAATACACAGCACGAAACATCAACTCACTATGCAGATCAGTCCAAACTCTTTGTAAAACAGAAATTAAAACCTGTATGGTTAAAATTACAGACGATTAAAGAAAATTTAGAGCATGCTTATTCACCGGGAAATAAATAATGATAAAAGTAATTTGTAATCAAAAAATATTATGCTGTTTCCTTTTTCTTTCACTCTCATTTGGAGGGTTTGAGAAGGAGTTTCAGACTAAACTTATATTGGCCGAATCGGGAGATACCCTGAAAATCCCTACGGGTATACAGCAGTTGTTGGGGACGCTTTCACTGGATGGGAAGGAAAATATTGTCATCAGCGGCAATGGCATTGATGAATCCATTCTATCTTTCAAAAACCAGGAAGACGGCGCTGAAGGGTTACGGATAATCAATTGCAAAAATATCAGGCTGGAGAATTTCACCATCCAAGATACAAAGGGTGATGGCATCAAAGTGCAGGAAACAGATGGCATTACCATGGTGAATGTAAAAGCCGAATGGACAAATGGCCCCAATCCAGAAAATGGCGCCTATGGGCT
>DTTG01000071.1:0-9161 GCA_012964845.1 Fidelibacterota bacterium | reverse complement strand
ACTTTGAAACATGAAATTGGCACATTACTCTTTCTGAAATTCGGCCGGGATGTACCCGATATCATTTATGATGGCATGCCCGACCCGCAATATTTAAACTCAGATGGAATAATATTTCCAGAGCGTAAGCTGTGCATACAGGATAACTCCAATGCTGATTTCCTGAATCTTGAAATCGACAAGAATTTTGAAAAATGGTACACACCTTTTTTCGCCCGTTTTTCCCAGGATGTTTCACCTTACAGCTGTGAACTTCCTCCCTTTAAAGAAACCTTAACCAATCAGTAAACATGCCCGTATCAACATTTACCAATAGTCTGGTTGCAGGGCTATTTGTTTTATTCTCATTAATTAAAGCAAATCCCCTGGAATATGCCAAACCCAAACTGTCGGATTACGGATTTTTCAAAGAACCTATGGCAGAACAAATCCCGGTAGATAACATTTTCCCCTACCGTATTTCAACTCCCCTATTTACGGATTATGCCCTTAAGTCCAGATTTATTGTTCTTCCGGATGGAAAGAAAGTCAGCTACATCAGCTCCGAAGAATTTGATTTTCCGGTGGGGACTATTTTTATAAAAACATTCTACTATCCTGCTGATTTCAGGGCACCTGAAAAGGACTGGCAGATCATTGAAACCCGTTTACTGATGCATACGCTGGAGGGTTGGACAGGCTACCCCTATGTGTGGAATACAGAGCAAACCGATGCCGTATTAGAAATTGCCGGGGACCGGCAAAAAGTATCCTGGATTGACAAACAGGGTAAATCCCAAAATGTAAATTACCTGGTGCCCAATTTCAATATGTGTAAGGGCTGTCATGTCATTGATAAAACTTTTCAGCCCATCGGTCCTAAACCAAGACTTTTAAATTGTGATAATTATTACGATGGCGCACACAAAAATCAACTTGAGAAGATGTTGGAGTTGGATATGATAGATGAAATGCCGTCAGTTGAAACAATACCGGCTACAGCCGAATGGGGTAGTGAACACTATTCTCTTAATGACCGAGCCCGGGCTTACCTGGATGTGAATTGCGCCCATTGCCATAATTCAAAAGGCCCAGCCAATACCTCAGGTTTATTTTTGGAATATAACGAAAAGGATCTTAAGAAACTGGGTGTATTCAAACCGCCCATTGCTGCCGGTAGGGGTTCTGGTAGTTTGGATTTCAATATTGTGCCCGGTAAACCGGATAAATCCATCTTTATTTTCAGGATGGAGTCCACTGACCCGGGAATACTAATGCCTGAATCCGGGAGAAAAATGGTTCATAAAGAAGGGGTGGCATTGATAAGAGATTGGATTTTATCCCTTGAGGATAACTGATCTAATTTAATCGAATAATGGTTTTATGCTACCACAACCTCATTTTTCCAAATATCAAAGCCAAAATCACCAACTGGATCCACATAATCAGCAGGAATAGAAGTCACATATTTCTGTAGACGTTGATGGTGATTTACCACTTCCCCTATAATAATAACTGCGGGAGTTTTCAAATTTGTCCCTTCTAATTCTTTTTCAACATTTTCCAAAGTTGATATAAATATTTGCTGAGAGACCATGGTACCATTCTGGACGATTGCCAGAGGTGTTGAACTAGATTTCCCATTTTTAATAAGTCCGCTCACTATTTCGCTGATATTTTTAACCCCCATATAAAAAACCAGAGTTGAATTTAATTCTGCTAATGCTCTCCAATTATGCTTTCCATTTTTTTCACATTGATGACCGGTAATAAGGGTTGTACTCTGTGCTTCATTCCGCGATGTTAACGGAATACCAAATCCAGCTGCAGCCCCAATACCAGCTGTAACTCCGGCAATAACCTCAAAAGTGATCCCCGCTTTTGCCAAGGCTTCAGCTTCTTCAGCACCTCGGCCAAAGATGAAGGGGTCTCCCCCTTTTAGTCTTACAACCTGCTTTCCCTGGTTGGCTGCTTCAATCATCAGAGATTGAATGGTTGCCTGACTTACGGAATGTTTCCCTTCACGCTTGCCTACAAATATTTTTTCTGCATTGGGATTAATCTCAAATACTAAATGAGGGTGAACCAGTGCATCATGCAAAATTACGTCTGCATTTTGGATGGCCTGCAATCCTTTAACGGTAATAAGTTCAGGGTCTCCGGGACCAGCACCCACTATAAACACTTTTCCTCGTTTAACCTGTTTTGGAATAAATTTATTTTTGGTGCTGTTTACCAATTTCTCCATGACCTGCTTCTTCTGGGAATAGGACGAAATAGAATTAATAATTTTTACCCGCTGTAAGGCCAATTTTTCTAATGCCTTCCCCCACACTCCTTTGGACATATTTTTAATATGATCCCTGATAAATTTACCAAATGAGGGGCACTTACCATTGGTAGATACGGCAACTTTTACATCCCCATCCTGAAAAACAGAACCCATATAAAAAGAACATAATTCTGGCTGATCAACAACGTTCACTGGGATTCCATATTGTTGGGCATCTTCATATACCTGACGGTTTACATTCACATCATCTGTTGCTGCAATTACTAATTTGTAGCCATCTACATCATTTTTTTGATACGCAGTTTTCTGAATTGTGACAGGAAGAGATCGTATTTCTTCCGAAATCGCAGGTGATTTCACCGTTATATCTGCTTCACCTTCCAGTAATTGTTTTATTTTCTGGTAGGCAATTTTTCCGCCTCCAACTACTATGCAGGGTTGATTTTCAAGCTTCATAAAAATGGGTAAAAGTCTATTCATTTAGTTTGCCTTAGTTTTAGTTTCATTTAAACTTATTGTAGTTGATTTATGTAATCCGCATTCCGTTTTATTCGTTCCATTCCATCGTCCGCTGCGTTCATCATCTCCAGCGAAGACCGGACTAGTGCATTGTTTACAGCCAATACTGGGATAATTTCGGTCATGTAACTCATTATAGGGCAGATCATGCTCTTTTATATAATTCCACACTTCATCATGGGTCCAATTTAATAATGGATTCATTTTGATCACGCTGAACCGGGGTTCTAATTCTACTAATCCCGCACTGGATCTAATGGCTGTCTGTTTTTTACGAATTCCAGTGATCCAAAAATCATAGTCTGCAAGCGCCTTGTTCATTGGGAGAACTTTTCGCAGATTACAGCATGCGTCAGGATCATTTTCCCAAAGCTTTTCACCATATTGTTTTCCTTGTGCTTCAGGAGTCAATTCAGTTGAAAATCGTAGGAATTTAAATCCATACTTTTCTTCCAATTTCTTTTTTAAATCGTAGGTTTGTTCAAATAGAAAACTGGTATCGATATAAAATACGGATATATTATTAGTCACCTTAAAAAGCATATCCAGTAAAACAATTCCTGGAGGCCCAAAACCGGTTCCCATCACTACCTTGTCATTGGGCAGTTTTTCCACGATCCATTTGAGAAATCCTTCCGGATTTTTACTGTAGTGATCTACATTTGAATTTTTTACATATTGTGTTGCTGTGCTATTCATTTTTCCTCTTCCTTTTTAGTTAAATATGATATTTGTATCATCTTGAAAATTTATGGTGAATGCCAATCTTTCACCACTTTGAGAGTAATCCTCAATTACCCACTTCCCACTGGGATACATATTTGTTAATATTTCATTAAACGTATTTGAGAACAATTCTTGATTCTCCTCATTATTTTCTGCTAAGAGACGGTCATTTGCTATAAATCGGAATGAATTTGATTGAAAATCCACTTCACTCCCAATTTTATTTTTATGTAAAAGTTCCGCTGCCTGTAGTGAGGTTGCAAATACAGATTCAAAACGTTTTTGAAAATCACCATCAATTTTTGCTTTCCGTAAATATAATAATCCCGGCATGTTATTTTCCTTATCCAGGCTGAAGTGCCCTTCATGTGCTATGAGCATAATACCAGGTCCATCGGGAATATGAGAGTAATCAATGACATCTATAAGCATGTGCTCAGGGACAGAATTAGTCTTAATCCAATTATGGAAAACCGGGATGAAATCCTTGGAAGGATAACTGCCATTCGGTTTAAAAAAGAGTTTTATGCCGAATTTCTGTAATTCCATAATTATATAGCCTTTCCACTTAGTTCTTTTTTCTCAATATCCATCATCTTGGCATAACAGGCATGTGCGGCTTCAATAAAAAGCTGGCTCTCTTCAATCTTCCGGTGTACGCTATCATTATTTAAATTTGAGGGAGGATTTTCATTTCTATTGATGAGGTATTTTCCAAATTTTCCATGAGCAAAGCGGTCCCAGAATAATTTGGTGTCGTAAAAATGCTGTTTGAATTCAGTCACAATTTCATCTGGATCACTGGAAATATCCTGGAATTCCTTGCGCAAAAGAGCGGATGCACCTCGTATCATGGCCTTATAGGCTTTATCCTCAGCTTCATCCAGTTTGCCATCTTCAAGCTCAACTTGTGCCTCAAAGCAAATACGCTCAGCAGACTGCAATTCAACTTCTGTGAGGGATACTACCTCTCCGGCACATTCACCCACACCCATATCACCCAGAGTAAATACCCGTGGATCTCCCCAGTCAGTGTAAAATGAAGAATCTTCCAAATAAGGCGGCACTTCAGTAAATTCCTGTATTTGCTCCTTCAAAACCGATTTCTTTTTCCGCGCGAAAAATTCCTGAAATGATTCTTCTTTGCTACTGCGGTTTTCTACATAATAATCCGTCAATTTTAAAACCACTTGGGGGATATTTTTTGATGGAACAGCGCCAATAGCAAGTCCGAAGTTTCCGGCATTATTTGTCCACTGTCCACCAAGAACCACCTGAAAATGAGGCACTTTATAGCCTTTAAATGTGCGGCTGTTGCCGTAAAAACCCATATCAGCAATATGGTGCTGACCGCAGGAATTAAAGCAGCCGCTGATTTTTATACGCAGGTTACGAACGGCTTCATCCAGTTCCCATTGTTTGGGTGCGAGCATCTGCCGCAATTCATCTGCCAGGCCTCGTGAAGAGGCAATACCCAGTTTGCATGTGTCAGTACCGGGACAAGCCGTAATATCTACAATGGTGCCAGCACCGGGATCCGCTAAACCAATAGCATTCAATTCCTCATACAATCCTGGTAAATCAGATTCACTCACCCAGCGCAGAACAAAATTCTGCTCAACGGTTGTCCGGACATAATCACCAATATATTTTTCGGCAATGTCAGCCAGTTTTCGGGTTTGATGCGATGAAATATCGCCCAAAGGCAGCATAATTACTACTACCTTATAGCCTTCCTGGCGCTGAGAAATAACATTCTTTTCCTGCCACTGGTCAAACCCTTCGGGCTTTACTTGTCCATTTAATGAGGACGATTTTTTTATTGGATTTTCTCCCCAAGCCGGAAGTTCGTCAATGTAGCTGGTCCAGCGCTCATCGTGTGGGAGTATCTGACGTTCTTCTTCAACCAGGCGAGTGAATTCTTCCAATCCCAACCTGGCTACTAAAAATTTTACACGAGCCTTGGCACGATTTTTCTTTTCACCCAGACGGGTGAATACTCGTCCAATTGCCTGCATCAAGGGTAAAATTTCATCTTCAGCAAGGAAATCATACATAATCTTGGCTTGATGAGGCACAGCACCTAAGCCACCACCTACATAAATTTCAAATCCATTTTTACCATCTCTGATTTTAGCAATACCTCCTAAATCATGCATGTTTACAATACCGCAGGCATGCTCACTGCAGCCGGAGAAGGCAATCTTGAACTTCCGGCCAAAATCCTGGCAGTCAGGGTGATTCAGCATAAATTCTGCCATTGCCTTGGCATAGGGAGACACATCAAAAGTTTCATCCTGACAGACTCCGGATAATGGGCAGGCAGTGACATTCCGAACAGCATTTCCACAGGCTTCATGGGTTGTGATGCCTACTGCTGCCAGGCGACGCATTATGGTGGGAGTGTCTTCTATATGTACAAAATGGTACTGGATATCCTGGCGGGTAGTAATATGAACCACGGCATCAGCATATTCTTCAGAGAGGTCAGCCAGCATCCGCAACTGCTTGGGGTTTACACCTCCAAAGGGTATTTTAATCCTGAGCATTCCAGGCGCATCCCAAACCGTTTCTGGTCCCTTTAGTTTATCACCACTGGGATACTTCAATTCCCTAGACTGTTCACCATCATGTCGCTGGCCATTGTCATAGCGCTGACCATAAACCCCTTTCCGCAAACGGGTTTCAGCAAATATCTTATCATCAATCTTTTCCAGTTTTTTCAATTCAATTTGCGTTTCAAAAATATCAATCTGCTCGCTCAATTCAGCAGTGATTTCATCTTTTAATATGTCTTTCCAGTTTGTCATAATTTTCCTTAAAAAGAAAATCCCCATCACCGATTGGTGATGGGGATTTAAAAATTACTGTTTTATATAAGTAGCGTTAACCCATCACCGAATCGGAGAAATTCATACAACAGCAACAACAGCAGCTAATGCTGTGGTTATTTCTTTCCGCGATGGATTTTATGTTCATCATAGTACGATAAGTTAACTACTCATTTAGGTTCAAAGCAATAGCTTTTTACCTCAATTAATTTTTTGTGACCTATATCAATTAATTGTTATAGCAACGTTAATTATTAACCCTCTAATATTATATTCACCAATGCCACAATATCCAGAACGTTATAGACTCCATCACCATTAAGATCCCCGGTATTCCCAAATTGATCACAGTCATCATTTAAAATGCAGTTGGCAAGCATTACTACCTATTCTGAAAACTATACATTTTGTCAGCGTTGATGGCCATAATGACACTACCTCCACTCTAAATGGCGTATATTTTCTTTTGGCACTATGATAGCAGTCAATACTGAAAACGAAAGGAATACAAATGAACCAACAGCAGCAGCAAATTAACCCTGATCAGGGCGTGAATCCATTAGAGGCTTATGGAGTTAATCTCACCGAATTGGCAAATGAAGGTAAAATTGACCCAGTCATCGGCAGGGAAGAAGAAATCCGCAGAATGGTGCAGATCCTGTCCCGACGCAATAAGAATAACCCCGTCCTCATCGGAGAACCTGGAACGGGAAAGACCACCGTAGTGGAGGGCTTAGCCAAACGAATCGTTGAAGGGGATGTGCCCGAAAATATGATAGAGAAACAGCTCATTGCCCTGGATCTCAGCGCCCTGGTAGCCGGCGCCATGTACCGGGGACAGTTTGAAGAGCGGCTGAAGAATTTTGTGAAAGCCATTATCGAAAGTGACGGTGAGATTATCCTATTTATTGATGAACTGCACATGATTGTAGGGGCTGGTAATATGGAGGGACAGATGGATGTCTCCAATATGATCAAGCCTGAACTGGCACGGGGCAGGATGAAAGTTATCGGCGCCACCACCCTGAACGAATACCAGAAGTATATTGAAAAAGATGCCGCCCTGGAACGGCGTTTTCAGCAGGTCTATATTGCCGAACCCAATGTGGAGGATACCATCACCATCCTCCGGGGGATCAAGGATAAGTATGAACTCCACCACGGACTGCATATTAAAGATTCCGCTCTCATTTCGGCAGCCACCCTTTCAGAGCGCTACATTTCAGACCGATTTCTCCCGGATAAGGCGGTGGATTTGGTAGATGAGGCGGCGGCGAAAATCCGCATGGAGATGAATTCGGCTCCGGTAGTCATTGATGACGCCCGGCGGAAACTGATCCAGTTTGAGATTGAGCGGGAAGCCCTGAAGAAAGAAAAGGATGCAAAATCGAAAAAGCGGTTGAAGGAAGTGAAAGTTGAAATAGGAAATTTGAAAAAAGAACTTGAAAAACAGACAGCTATCTGGGAAAAGGAAAAATCATTAGTGAATGATATTCAGGTGTTGAAGGAGAAAATTGATCGCAATACCAGCGAAGCTGAACAGGCTCAAAGAGATGGTGATTACCAGGCATCTGCGAAAATACGGTACAGTGACATCCCGGAAATTGAAAAGCAGATTGAGACATTGAACGAATCCCTAACCGATAACCAATTTCTGAAACAGGAAGTGGAAACGGAGGATATTGCTGACATTGTAGCTAAGTGGACGGGGGTCCCGGTGACCAAAATCATCTCCGGTGAACAGGAAAAGCTTCTCCATCTGGAAGAACAACTAAAAAGACGTGTTATGGGACAAAATGAAGCGGTTTCCCGGGTATCTGACGTTATCCGCATGAGTAAGATGGGCGTTACGGATCAGGACCGTCCCATTGGTTCTTTTCTCTTTTTTGGCAATACAGGTGTAGGCAAAACTGAATTAGCCAAATCACTGGCAGAAGTGCTCTTCGATGACGAAAAGGCTTTGATTCGTGTGGACATGAGCGAGTACATGGAACCTCATTCCATTTCGAAATTGATTGGTAGTCCTCCGGGATATGTGGGTTATGATGAGGGAGGGCAGTTAACGGAACAAATCCGCCGCCGGCCCTACGCCGTGGTGCTCTTTGACGAAATGGAAAAGGCGCATCCCAATGTGCTGAATATTCTTCTCCAAGTTTTAGATGACGGTAGGCTCACCGATACAAAGGGGAGGGTGGTAAATTTCAAGAATACCATTCTTATTATGACTTCCAACCTGAAAGAAGAGGAGTTCCGTACCTTCCTCCGCCCGGAGTTTATCAACCGTATAGATGACATTCTCCAATTTAATGATCTAGGGCATGATGCAGTAAAAACCATTGTTGACCTGCAATTGTATGGGGTTATACAACGCATGGCTGACCAGGGAATTACAATAAGGGTGGATGCGGATGTAAATTCTCACCTTGTGAAAAATGGTTATGACCCTGCATACGGGGCCAGGCCTGTTCAGCGCATCATCCGTCGGGAGATTCTGGCGGGGCTGTCAAAATATCTGCTCCAAAATCCAGAAATAAAATATGTACAATTAACTATGGATGATGAAAGGGTTCAGTTTCATTCTTATGAACTGAACAAGCAGGCTGCGTAGTGAAAAACCGTTAAAACGGTTTAAATAGATTATGGTTGTTTAGCCCGCGATTTAAGTCGTGGACTACAAGAAAATTTTATACCCTTTAACCATTTTAATGGGTTTAAATATTATTTTTTGAAAATCTATTGTATATCAATACATTGCCCTCATTAATAGAATAATCCTCAAGATTGGAAATCAAATACCTACTTAATAAGTAGCA
>DTTG01000070.1 GCA_012964845.1 Fidelibacterota bacterium | reverse complement strand
GAGGCAGAGTTGATGCTGCCACACAGATTAAAGACATCATTTTAGACAGCAAAGTTACCACCATCGCTTTTATCAATAAACGGGCAATTTCGGCTGGTGCTTTGATTTCTCTCAGCTGTGACTCAATTTTTATGACACCGGGGGCTTCCATCGGAGCTGCTACTGCTGTGGACTTGCAAGGGAATAAAGCTTCTGAAAAAGTCATCTCCTATATGCGGGAAGAAATGGCCTCAACGGCTGAAGCAAATAATCGCTCCCGTGATATTGCCACTGCCATGGTAGATGAGGAACTTTCTATTGATTTTTTACTGAACATTCAGGGAGACACCCTTACTGCTAAGAATGTAGATGGATTTGCTGAAGGAAAATTAATTACACTCTCCACCCATTTGGCAGTACAATTGGGTATTGCCGGGGGTGAATTTGGCAGCATTGAAGAGGTATTAAAATATCTGGAATTAGAAGATGCTGAACAAAAAGACATGGAAGAGTCCTGGTCAGAAAAGCTGGTTCGCTTTCTTACAAATCCCGTTGTAGCGCCCTTATTTATGAGTTTGGGCATGTTGGGTTTATTTATGGAAATCAAATCGCCGGGATTTGGAGTCCCTGGAACGGTTGGATTAATCTGTTTAGCATTATTTTTCGGGTCCCATTTTCTAGTAGGTTTGGCAGATATGACCGAAGTGATTTTCCTCCTGGCTGGTATTGCATTAATATTAATGGAGATACTGGTTATCCCCGGTTTTGGTGTGGTGGGAATATCGGGGATTTGTATTGTCTTTTACTCCTTTTTCAAAATGTTAATTGGCGTGTACCCTTCACCGGAAGATTATTATTTTGCTTATATGGGGCTATCGGTTGGGATTATCACTTCAATAATTATAGCAGTCATTTTTTATAATACATTTCCACATACTGAATTATATCAAAGGCTAATTCCATTCACTCCTCAGAAAAGTGAAGAAGGGTTTACTATTTCAAAAGGGTACGATAAGTTGGCGGGAGAAAAGGGAAAGACAGTTACTGATCTAAGGCCAGCCGGTAAAGTGGAAATAATGGGCAAATATTACCAGGCCATGAGCCATGGTGATTATATCGAAAACGATCAGGACATTGTTGTAGATGGCGTGGATGAAAACCAAATTTTGGTGAAAAAGGTGTGAGAATGGGAGTATACATAATTAGGTTCACTTCGACATGCTAAGGGGATAAAGAAAATTTCCAACTTCAACTTTCTAATAACTAATCCGCCAGTAGGCGGACAAGAAGCTAAAATAAGGAGCTAAACATGCAAGGCATATTTGTAACAATACCTATATTTTTAATCGGACTTGTCCTAATTTTATATTTTGTACCACTTGGTTTATGGATTCAATCGGGTGTTTCAATTGGGTGGGGTAAAATTGGAATGATCAAATTGGTGATCATGCGCATTCGTAAAATACCACCCAGATTGATAACGGATGGCATTATTAATCTTCACAGAGCTGGTTTGGATTTTGTTACTTCAGAGGAATTGGAAACCCATTTTCTTGCAGGTGGAAATGTTGCTAATGTGGTGGATGCTCTTATTGCAGCTGACAAAGCCAATATTGAATTAAATTATAAAACAGCAACTGCAATAGACCTTGCGGGAAGGGATGTAAAAGAGGCTGTTCAAACCTCAGTTTACCCCAAAGTAATAGACTGCCCAGCTGATGGAAAAGTATCGGCTGTGGCAAAAGATGGAATAGAATTAAAGGCAAAAGCACGAGTGACAGTAAGAACCAATATTGATCAATTGGTGGGTGGTGCTACGGATGAAACCATCATTGCCCGTGTGGGTCAAGGAATTGTCAGTGCCATCGGTTCGTCTGAGACGTATAAAACTGTTCTTGAAAACCCAGATGACATCTCCCGGGCAGTCTTATCCAAAGGTCTGGATTCGGGAACTGCCTATGCTATTTTATCTATTGATATTGCAGATGTAGATGTGGGAAAGAATGTGGGAGCGGACCTTGAAACCGACCAGGCAGAAGCCGATAAGAAAGTTGCCCAGGCAAAAGCAGAAGGCAGGAGAGCTATGGCAGTAGCAGCTGAGCAGGAAATGAAAGCTCGGGTACAGGAAATGAGGGCTAAAGTTATTGAAGCGGAAGCAGAAGTTCCCAAAGCCATGGCACATGCTTTTAGAGAAGGTAATCTAGGTATTATGGACTATTACCGCATGCAGAATATTCAATCTGATACGGGAATGCGTCAATCCATTTCTGATATGGATGAAAAGGAAAATAAAGGAGATTCTCCTGAGGAATCCTAAATCATGACAAATGCTGATTTTAATCCGAGTATTCTATTCTTACTCCTGTGGGGATTGCTTTCGTGGTTTACTAAGAAAAAAAAGAAGGAATCACGAAAAGTAGAAACTGATTCACCGCAAACATTGCAGGAGAAGGGGGATATATTTTCTCGTCTTAAGAAACTTCAGGATCATCTGTCTAGTAATGTAGATATCCTCCCTTTAAAACCAGAAGAAGATTATTGGGAGGAAGAGGAAGCAGACTTTCTGGAAGATGCTGTACCAGCAATGGTAAAAGAACCTCCTGCTGAATATCCCGTTCCAGAAGAAATCGTTTGGGATGGGTCAACTCCACTGGCCACGAAACCCCCGCATTTAGAAACCACAAAGGGGAATTGGTTATCCCCTGTAATGGCTGATAAAAATAATATCAAAAAAGCCATCATCCTGAAGGAAATACTGGGTGAACCCAGAGCAATGAGACCGTATGGGGAAGGGTAAAATTTTAATTTTTATATGGATATAAATTAAGTCAACAGCACAAT
>DTTG01000069.1 GCA_012964845.1 Fidelibacterota bacterium | reverse complement strand
GATTGGTAAAATAATGGCATTCAATACGGGCAAATGCTTCAGCTACTTTTGCATCTTCAAAAGCATGGAGTGATTCCTCCGATTGAATTAGTTTACTGGTGCTGGCTTCCCAAATTGACCAGGCTTTGGCTGCTTCAATTCGCACAGAATCATCATTTGAGGTGAGTCGTTTATAGTAAGCCGCTACCAAATCGTGACGCTCATCTTCCGGGATTGGCCTGAGATAATGCTCCCATGCATCGGGATAGATATTGGATGTTCCATCCTGATAGAACCAGTTAATCTCCTTTTTTCGTATCATAAAAATACCCCGGAGAACCAAGGCTTTACAGCGGTCAGGATGGGTGATGGCATAGCTCAGGGATAGGGTTGATCCCCAACTTCCGCCAAAAACTACCCATTTGTCAATCTCCAAATGCTGACGAATTTTTTCGATATCTGCAATTAAGTCCCAGGTTGTATTTTCCTGTAGTTCAGCATGGGGAGTGCTCTGTCCGCAGCCTCGCTGGTCGAAAACGATGATGCGCCATTTTTCCGGATCAAAGTATTGGCGGTAAACGGGTTCAATCCCCCCGCCGGGACCGCCATGCAAAAAGATAACAGGTTTCCCATTTATATTCCCGGATTCTTCAACATGAATGGTGTGGAGGTCTGAGACCTTTAAATCAAATTGGTTATAGGGTTCTATTTTTGGGTAGAGTTGTTTCATATTTTCCTTTTGTTTTATAATTGGGTAGTGGAACAATGCATTGTTCCACTACTAATACAATCTTTTTTTACATACTCGATTCTTCAGATCTTTTCCTGCCAAATACCGGTTCAAATTATCGGCAAACTGCACCATCACATCATGTTGATATTCAGGAAAATTACCTGATATATGGGGTGATAAAAATACATTGTCTAATGCAAACAATGGACTCTCTTTTGGCAGAGGTTCTTTTTCAAACACATCCAGTGCTGCGCCAGCTAGGGTTTTATTTTGGAGGGCATTAATTAATGCAGCCTCATTAATAATTTCTCCTCTGGCAATGTTAATTATAAATGCAGATGAATTCATTCGAGTCAATTCCTTTTTACCAATCATACCCCTTGTGAGTGGTGTCAGCGGACAAGCAACTACAACAAAATCGCTGTTTTTCAACAGATGGCTCAATTTCGAAATGGGGATGAGTTCATCTACGGTTTTCTTATAGTCCACTTTTTTTTGCAGGCGGCGGGTGGCAATCACTTTCATATCAAAAGCTTTGGCTTTTTTAGCGATGGCCTTGCCTAACGAACCAAATCCAATGATGCCTATGGTTTTTCCCTTGAGTTGAACCATTTGTTTTGCAACTTGCCATTGAGTCCAATTTTTAGTTTGCATAAATTTCTGGCAGTCTTTAAATCGTTTGGCAAAATAAAGAATGGCTGACATAACAAATTCTGATACGGGTCCGGCATGAACACCACTGGCATTGGTAATGATGGTTTTACTTTTTAAAATATCAGGAAATAAACTGTGTTCCAATCCGGCAATGCCAAAATGAATCCACTTTAACTGGGCGGTTGCATTGGCAAATGATGTTTCTTTAATATGATAGGTGGTGAGAATATCTAATTCCGGGATCATCTTTGTTAGCTTTTCATCAGTGGGAATATGAACGAATTCTAAACCACTAGTCGTATGAAGTTCAGACTTTAAAACGGACAGTAGGTACTTATACTTCTCAGGGTTTTGTGTAAGCTGGATGCCGACTTTTAAGGATGACATCTTGTCAAACTCCTGTCTCCTGCTTCCTTACTCCTTTCTCCTTGCCCCTTTCCCCTCAATTTATATATTGCCTTAACTTTTCAAACAGATGATGGGTGGCTTCCACATCCCGCATAACATATTCATTTACTGCTTCAATATTCCCCTCATCAAATGCTTTAGCTACAGTATCTCCTTTTACATCCCCTTCCTTTGGAGAAGGAATTCCAAAAGACCTGCAGGCTATATCCATGCTTACCGCATTATAATTATTCCAGTTACAGAGAAACATCATGAGGTCAATATGGGTTTTAAAGGAAAATCGGCGCAAGTCTTTAAAATTCCAATTATTGATTTCAATTCCGTAATGGGCTGCACGTACCATTAGGAATGGAATATCAAATCCAAGACCGTTATAGTGTATATATCTTGCATTTTTTGAACTGGAATGATTAATGATATTAAAAAAGGTATTAAGTGTAGCCTCTTCATTTTCTTCACATATCACCTTATCTTTTGAAGTTCCATCATCCTGCAGCCAGCGTAAACCAATACATAGAACTTGTCCAAAAAAGGGGGAGGTAGAGCGAATAAGAGATTCTGCATTTTCGGGGTCATCGCCAGTGCGTTCAACCCGTGCCTGAGTTTTTTGTGCGATTACCTCTTCTACTGACTCATCAATAGTTGGGCGGGGTATTGTTTCAATGTCTAATACGAGAAATGCCAAAGATTTTCCTAATTTAGAGTTATTGGTGAGACCGTTAATTTAAAATAGTTCAAGCAAGGCCGGGTATAGTTTCATTAATAAAAAACGGGAGATCAAATTGACCTCCCGTTCACTTAAATAAGTACTGAATTAAATTCTACCAGTCATCGTCCTCATCCTCTTCTTCCAGATACTCAGCTTCCTCTTCCAGCCATGCATTGAATTCTTCTTCCGTTTCTACAGTGACAAAACCACGCATTTTATAATGGGAGTTTCCACAAAGTTGAGCACAAGCGATTTGGAATCCCCTGAATTCATTCTTTTTTTCTTCACTGAAAATTTCCCAGGTTTCCTGACCCAAGCCCATATAATTACCACTTGGACTATATCGATTTGTATC
>DTTG01000068.1 GCA_012964845.1 Fidelibacterota bacterium | reverse complement strand
AAAGCCTGACCGCTGTCATCATAAATTATTTCAGCCAGGGCATGCATAATTTTTTTCTCCCCGTCCGAATGTACTATTTTATGAAAATAATCTAAGGAGCTTTCATTATTCTTTACTGCATTATCAACCAATTTTTTTACATATTGCCTATCATCAGGATGAACAACCTCATTTAGGAATTTATTATTTGTTGGCTTATATGTTTTTTGGTCTAAGCCATAAATATTATATAATGCTTCAGACCAGACAACTTTATCGCTATTCAGATTATATTGAAAGCTTCCGATTTTGGCCATCTTTTGTGCTTCTGCCAAGTTAGTCCGACTAGCCTTCACTTCGCTCTCTACCTTAATTCTTTCAGTTCTGTCCCGCAAAAAAGTCAGTATTGCAGGCTTACCATCATGGGTTGTACTGACCCCTCTTGCTTCTATTATTCGTTCAGAGCCATCTTTTCTAACTACTGTCATTTCAAACCTACTGACTTTTTCACCCTTATTTAGTCTTAGTATTACATCCTTCAATTTATCGATATCCCGTGGATGGATATACTGAATAAAAGGTTTATTAATGAGAGTATCCGGTTTTTCTCCCATAATGTTCGCGCCTGACTTATTTATGTAGAAAATGTTCTCAAAATCATTGATGGAAATACCATCGGGTGAAGTTTCAATCAGGCTCCTATAGCGGGTTTCACTTACTTTTAAAGCATCAGTGGCAAGTTTTCTTTCTGTAATATCACGAGCAGCAACGGAGTATCCTTTAGGATCACCAATATCATCTAACTCCAAGCTGGAAAACTGCCCAACCCAAATGATTTTATTTTTTGCAACATAACAAGGTAATTCATAGTATGAAACCGATTGTTTATTTTCAAGTTGTGTTCTATAGAATTTTATTACGTCATTTCGGTATTCTTCTGGTACTTTATCGAAGCAATTCATTTTCAAAATTTCAGCCTCGGTTAAGCCTGAACTTTTAACGAACACCTGATTTACAAATGTATAATTCCCGTATTTATCGGTCTTGTAAATCATATCTGTTGAATTTTCTACCAAGAGGCGATAGCGTTTTTCACTTTCCTGTAACGCTTGTTCGGTGTTCTTTCGCTCCGTAATATCTCTTGAAATTGTTGAAAATTCACTAACTGTTTTGTCAGCTATTATCTTGGATGTGTTCAATTCCAACCAGATATTTTCTCCATTTTTCTTCTGGCAAAGTACTTCTGTCGTAAAGTGGTCTTCTGCGGAATTGAAAAATTCAAAATAAATCTCTTTTATCTTTTGTTGAAAATCAGGTGCAACCAATGGATTAATATCAATACCTACCAGCTCTTCCTTTTTATAACCAGATATTTTCTCAAATACCGGATTAACATAAGTGACAACGCCATTTACATCTGTATTATAGATAATATCGCTGGATGATTCAATAACATGCCTATAAGCTTTTTCTGATTTGATAAGCCTTTCTTCTGCTTTTTTGCCCTTTGTAATATCTCGTATAACTAAAATATTTCCGAGAGACAGATTGCCCCGAGTAATGGTATTCTGAGAGATAGAAACATAATAATCTGTTTTGGTTTTGGCTTCAACGTTGTCCTTTTTTGAAAAGAAATTGTAATCCGTGTAAAAGAGTTCTTTTACATTCATATCCATAACTGGGCCTATTAGATTAAACAAATTCCTTGCTGCTTTATTCAGGTTGATGATGATACCTCCCTCACTGGTAATCAACACCGCATCAGATGAGTTTAAATACAGTTCGTCCCCCAGTGTTTCCATGGGCTGATTGAGAAAATTATATTTTACTATTGCTGGTAAAAGAAATATGGATTGTATAGATATAGAAAGAGACGCCAGGTGGGCTTTACCACTATATCCAAGAATTTCATCAATAATAATATTTGAAGTAACTGCAATTATTAAACACAGCACAGAACCAATAAACAGGATTCTCAGTTGAAGTTCTAAATAGGGCTCTCTTTTATCTAACTTTTGGTTTTTGCCTAAATTAAAAACTCTTCCCTCTATTCCAATTAGATATAATGCATAAACTGCTGGTGGTATAATTACACCAAATGATATTGGTAAAAACCATGGCCCTGTAAAGCCCCCTGTACCAAAATTAAATACTTGAAAACCTAATAATACTTTATCAGAAAATAATGTAATAAACAGTGATGCTATTGTACCCATTGTAAAAAAATAAAAGATTTTATCCCTTTGTTTTCGTAAAAATAAGTATGTGAAATTCAAGAAAAGAATAGATAACGGCATCCAGAACAACGCTTGTATTTTTACAATTACATCTTTTATTTCTATGGAATTAAATGCTTGAATAATTATACAGTCAAATATTACATATAATGCTGTAAATGTTAGAAATATGAGATATGCACGGCTGATTTTATTGCTTTTGGAGTTACTTGCAACATAGCCAAAAACAATTGAATTAACGATGGTTGCAATAACTGCAAGTATTATACTTGAAAAGCTATACATCGTTTATATATAGAATTGGATGTTATATTTCATTTATAACATTCCATATTGATTCAGCAATATTATCAATTTGCCAGGCTTCTATAGTAAGTGCCGGAGCGATGCGCACGGTGCTGTGGTGAGTTTCTTTAGCATAGACACCATTTTTTAAAAGCTCAAGTGAGACCTGATGCCCATCTAATTTTGGATCATCATGCATTTCAAAGGCTGTTAATAGGCCACGGCCTCTTACTTCTTTTATTTTGTCTGGAAATTCACTTTTCATATTTTCAAAATGGCTCATTAGTTGACCACCCCTGATTTTTGCATTTTCAGCAAGTTTTTCTTCTATTAATACCTTAATAGCATAAACCCCAACAAC
>DTTG01000067.1 GCA_012964845.1 Fidelibacterota bacterium | reverse complement strand
AGGCTATCCCACTTCCAGAAGCATTTAGCTTGGACAGAGCCTATCCTAATCCATTCAATCCAACTACTACACTCAGCTTTGCGTTGCCAATAGACAGCGAAGTATCACTATCTATCTATAACCTGCAAGGTAGAGAGGTAGTATCGCTTGTAAATGGTAATATGGATGCTGGCTATCATTCTGTAGTATGGAATGCAGATAGGTTTGGTAGTGGGGTATATTTTGTTAAGATGGTGGCTGGTGAGTTTGTAAATACTCAGAAGTTGATGTTGGTGAAATAGCTCTACCTCCTGAATAAATCCTTCAAAATATAGCCGGCAATATTAGGGTTCTCCTTTAAGCGTCGAATAGAATAGGCGTACCAGTCTTTACCAAATGGTACATACACCCGTACTTTAAAGTTATTCTTTAAGTGTTTTTCCAGCCAGCCAGACATGGGTACGCCGTATAAAACCTGAAATTCAAATTTATCAGAAGAAACATTGAATTCGCTAATGAGGGCATAGGCTGATTCCAATAGTTCTAAATCATGAGTGGCTATGCCAACATAAATCCCCTTTTCAAAGGCAAAGCGTAAAAGTTTAATAAAATTACTGTTAATCTTCCGCCGTCTCTGGATGGCAATTGCAGGAGGTTCTTTATAAATTCCTTTGCACAGGCGGAAATTAAAACTACCATTTTGAGAGAGATCTTCTAAATCTGTTTGGGTGCGGTACAGATATGCCTGAAAAACAGTTCCCACTTTTTGATATTTTTCATAACAGCTTTTAAAGAGGGAAATAGTCACATCTGTTATAACTGAGCTTTCCATATCGATGCGTAAAAAATTATGAGTCTCCTCTGCTTTGCTGAGGAGTTTATCCAAATTGCTTTGGAGAATTTCATTACTGATATCCAGACCAATATGGCTGGGCTTTATGGAGATATTGCAGTCCAGACCCTGTTGAGAAATCTTGTCATAAATTTTTAAATAATCGTGGGTGATTTCATCTGCTTCAGATTCCGATTCAGTATGCTCTCCTAAAATATCCACCGTTGCAGAATACCCTTTTTCATTTAACTGACGAATCACCACTAATGCATCTGCTATGCTTTCTCCAGCTACGTATCTGCCGGCAATTTTCCAAACCATCCAGAGGGGAAGCAGGGGAGTGATTTTAATAATAAATTGGTTAAAAATGCTTTTAATCATCTGCATAATATTATCAGGTATTTCTATGAATATCCAAAAATGAAAAATATCTTCAATACTATTGTGATTTTGGGTTGTTTATTAAAAAATTAACCATCTAAATTTAACACTCTGTCAGACAGAAATATTTGTGTATCAAGACTTTTTACCTATAATAATATTCACCGTTTTAGCAGCCGTACTCATTGGAGTACCACTTGGGTTGCAATACCTCCTTTCTCCAAGAAAAAATAAGGGTGGCGATAAGCTCATATCCTATGAATGTGGTGAACTCCCCGAAGGCTCAGCCTGGGTTAAATTCAACATCCGCTTTTATGTCATAGCCCTCGTCTTCCTCATATTTGATGTTGAAATTGTATTCCTTTTCCCCTGGGCAGTTGTTTTCCAGGACTTAGGTCTACTGGCCTTTATTGAAGCCTTCATCTTTGTATTAATTCTGGTTGTGGGATTTATTTATGTCTGGGCCAAAGGTGATCTTGACTGGGTAAAAATGAATGTCCGCTACGGTAAAGGGCGCTATGCTAATCTACAATCTAAAGGAGAAACAAGCTGATGGATGCTACGTTATTAGAGAGATTTGACAAGGACAATATTGTAGTTGAAAAATTAGATGACCTTATTAATTGGTCTCGCGCTAATTCACAGTGGTATTTCCAGTTTGGCCTGGCATGCTGTGCTATTGAAATGATGGCAACAGCTGCCCCTCGTCATGACCTGGAACGCTTTGGCGCCATGCCCAGAGCATCACCCCGGCAATCTGATGTGATGATTGTAGCCGGCACAGTTACTTTAAAAATGGCAGAACGGGTAAAACGATTATTTGAACAAATGTCCGATCCTAAATATGTCATTTCCATGGGAAGCTGTTCCAATAGTGGGGGTCCTTACTGGCAGTATGGCTACCATGTACTCAAGGGTGTTGATTTAGTAGTACCCGTTGATGTGTATGTCCCTGGTTGTCCACCCCGTCCTGAAGCGCTTTTACAGGGATTGTTAGAACTCCAGAAGAAAATCAAAACTGAGACTCCCCTCAGGAAGAAGGCCTAATATGACCTTTGCTGATATTATAAAATTTGTAGAAACGAAAGCTGCTGGTAAATCCTCCATAATTGAAGGGAAAGAGGTTATTTTGGTCTCACCTGATAATTGGGTTGAAATTTCCACTTTGCTGAAAAATGAATCTAAACTTGATTTTGACTATCTCATGTGCATCTCCTCCTATGATAAAGGCGATAACAAGACTTATGGTGCAGCCTATAATTTATTTTCCACTACCATTAACCACTATTTGGAAGTGAGGGTGGAAACTGAAGACGGCACAGCAATCCCCTCTGTCACCAGCTTATGGCAGGCGGCGGACTGGCATGAGCGTGAAGCTTTTGATATGATGGGGCTTCAATTTGAGGGTCATCCCAACTTGAAGAGAATTTTACTATCTGAAGATTGGGATGGGTATCCGCTGCGGAAAGATTACAAGGAACCGGATTACTATCGTGGTATGCCTGTACCTAAAGACAAAACATATTGGGATTAATGGAAGAACAAGCCATAGCTAAATCGGTGTTGGAAACGGGCGAAATGGTGCTGAATATGGGGCCTCAGCATCCCAGTACTCATGGTGTATTGCGTTTGAAAATTCACACCGATGGAGAAATCGTATCCAAAATAGAACCAGTTATTGGTTATCTCCATAGATGTTTTGAAAAACACTGTGAATATTTATCTTATGAGCAAATTGTTCCCTTTACAGACCGTTGCGACTATCTTGCATCCATGCACATGGATCATGCCTTTTCAATCGCCGTTGAAAAATTATTGGATGTTGAACTTCCGGAGCGAGTGGAATATATCAGGGTTATCATTGCAGAATTACAGCGCATTGCCAGCCACCTGGTTGCCCTGGGTACATTTGGTTTGGATGTAGGCGCAATAACCCCCTTTACCTGGGCCATCCGTGACCGGGAAAGAATCCTGGATTTATTTGAAGCCCTCTGTGGTGCACGCCTGCTCTATAATTATATCTGGCCTGGTGGTGTATCCCACGATTTACCGCCCAAGTTTGTAGAGAGAACTCTGGATTTCCTGGATTACTTTGACCCTCAGATTGATGAATTTAATAACCTGTTGAGTACCAATAAAATATTTATTGAACGCACCGGAGATGTAGGTGTTCTTCCACCGGATGTGGGAATCAATTTCGGTGTTACCGGTCCCAGCCTCCGTGGTAGTGGAGTTAATTGGGATCTGCGAAAAAATGAGCCATATTCCATTTATGATAAATTTGATTTTGATGTGCCGCTGGGTGAGGGCACAATGGGTACAATAGGGGATACTTGGGATCGTTATTATGTCCGAGTGCTGGAGATGCGGGAGTCAGCTAAAATTATCCGCCAGGCCTGTGCCCAGCTTCCTGATGGAGATGTGCATGAGGCAATACCGAAAAAGATACGGCCTGCAGTGGGGGAAGTTTATGGCAGATACGAATCGGCTCGTGGAGATGTAGGTTTTTACATTATCAGTAATGGCAAGAATATTCCGTTGCGAGTGAAAATGCGTTCCCCGGCATTTTGTAATCTATCAGTCCTCAGTGAAATTGCTGAGGGATGGATGATATCTGATGTCATCGCTATTTTAGGCAGTCTGGATATTGTTCTGGGAGAAATTGACAGATGACATCCATTGTCGATTCATTGGTAAAATCTTTTTCATCCTTTAATCTGGATATAGCAGTTTTGCTGCCAGTTATTACCCTCATAGGCGGAACCGTAATATTTTTAATTATGGCCGTCAACGCTCTCATAGCTGTCTATTTTGAACGAAAAATATCCGCCTTCATGCAGGACAGGTTAGGTCCCATGGAAGTGGGAATATTTGGCTTTAAGGGTGGGAAGAAGTTTTGGGGTGGTATTGGCCAAACGCTTGCTGATGCCATAAAGCTATTAGTGAAAGAAGATATTCTCCCCAATAATGCAGATAAATTCTTAATGATTCTTGCCCCATTTATTATTTTTACAGGAGCATTTCTTACATTTATTGGCCTTCCTTTTGCCCAAAATATTGTTATTTCAGATTTTAATATAGGTATTTTTTATATTTTTGCCATGAGTTCCATTGGTGTTATCGGTGTCATTCTTGCTGGATGGTCTTCCAATAATAAATGGTCCTTGTATGGATCTATGCGGGCTGCAGCTCAGATTATCAGTTATGAAATTCCAATTGGTTTGTCTTTGCTTTTAGTTGTGCTTGTAGCTGGAAGTTTACATTTAGGTGATATTGTTCAATGGCAGGCTGACCATCGCTGGTTTATTTTTCACAGTCCTTTTACCTTTTTAGCCTTTTTTATTTTCTATATTTCAACAATTGCGGAGACCAACCGTACTCCTTTTGATATACCGGAAGCTGAATCAGAATTGGTGGCAGGTTGGATGACGGAATATTCCGGATTCCGATGGGCGCTTTTCTTTTTGAGTGAGTATGCCAACATGCTTATCGTCAGTATTGTAGCTTCTATTGTATTCCTTGGCGGCTGGTTATCTCCCTTGCAGATATTCAATATTTTCCCCGATTCCTGGCTTATATTAGATGGCCCGGCAATTGGGTTGTTCTGGGTACTATTTAAAGCAGTTATTCTCATTTTTATTATGATGTGGTTTCGTTGGACTTTCCCCCGTTTAAGAGTAGACCAACTCATGTATCTCTGCTGGAAGGTCTTTATTCCATTTGCATTGGCCAATCTATTTTTAGTGAGTTTATGGGAACTGATTTTTTAAATGAGTGAATATTTTAGCAATATTATATATGGAGTAAAATCATTTCTCACCGGTATGAAACTTACTCTGGATCATTTTAATAATAAGAAGGAACGGGTTGCCACTCTGCAGTATCCCCATGAAAAGTGGCCCATTCCGGAACGTAATATTGGTTTTGACCATGCGGAGTACAACCTCATCCGCTCCCGGCTGCACGTTGATATTGATGATTGTATCTCTTGTATGCAATGTGAAAAGTTCTGCCCTGTTGATTGCATCAAAATTGATTTCATAAAGCCTCCCAAGGATAGTGATGTGGATTGCGGTATCACTTCAAATGATACTCAGAAAAAAATGATTGTGAGCCGTTTTACCATTGACATGTCGGAGTGCATGTACTGCAATCTCTGTGTTTTCCCTTGCCCTGAAGAATGTATTTATATGGTGGGCGGCCCTAATGCAGAAAAACATGAAATTGATTACGAATTCAGTCAGTATAAACGGGACGGGATGATATTTGAGTTTGCCGATGCCACTGATGATATGATCCGTGATGCCGGCGGTGATAAATGGCTGGAACAGCGGGATGCAAAATTAAAAAAGAATTCTGAAGGTGTAGAATTAATGGGCATTGTGCCGGAAGCAACTCCAGTGCAAGTTGCCGCGCCTGTGCTAGAAACAGGTACTGCAGCTGCCAAACCAGTTACTGCTGTAAAACCCCTCGGTGGTGAGTTTGATATCAAGTCCTTAAATGGCATTGCTGATAAAATGTGCCGGGGTATCGCCAAAAAAGCCTTTATGGCTGCCAAGCGTGCCGGTAAAGATACAACCGCTATTTTGGCTGATGTAGCCCAAGCCCTCAGTGATGCCGGAAAAATGACTGAAGATATCCAGTCTATTTTAGATGGATTATCAGCGCCATCACCAGAAGCAGTTACGCCAGTAGTGGAAACAGAGGGAGCTACTAAAGCGGAAAGTGTTGCTGAAGTTCCACCAACTACAGAAGTAAAAGAATTCGATATAAAAGACCTTAATGTTATTGAAGATAAAATGGCCAGAGGGACTGCTAAAAAAGCATTCCTTGCTGCTAAACGATCTGGTGAAGATAAAGTTGAGGCTGTCCGTAAAGCGCTTGGCGATGCTGGAAAATTAGATGTAGCTGCTGAAAAATTGCTAAATTCATTTACCAGTGCTGCCGCAGAACCTTCCCAGCCTACTGCTGTGGAAAAAACAGCCGAACCCACTGAAGAAGCTGCAGCAGAATCGCTAGCCGCATCAGAGCCTGCAGAAGATTTGCCACTGTTTGAGATTGCTGAACTGAATGGTATTGATGATAAGATGACTCGCGGCATGGCCAAGAAAATCTATATGGCAGGGAAGAGGGCTGACAAATCAAGAACAGAAGTCATTGCTGATCTCCGTGCTGGTTTAACAGAGGCTGGCAAGTTGGATGATGCCACAGCTGCAATTCTCAATAATCTGGAGAGTGGAAATTAATGGCTGAGAACCTCTTTTTAATCATCGCTGCTTTGGTTATTGCATCTGCTTTCTGGGTAGTATTCTCGCCAAATTTAATTCATTCTGCTGTATCATTATTATTCACCCTCTTTAGTACCGCCGGATTATATATTTTTCTCTATGCAGATTTTATCGCTGCTACCCAGGTTGTGATTTATGTTGGAGGCATTCTGGTCTTGATAATTTTTGGTGTAATGCTCACCAACCGCATTGATACCCCCAGCATAGCTGCCAGCAGCAAGAACCAGTTTATTGGCGGCATGGGGGCATTTTCAATTTTTGTCATACAGGTATCCGTTATTTTTAATACCCCTTGGCATATTGGTACTGAGCAAAGTCGGGATTCCACTGTAGCCAGTATTGGCTATCTATTATTAAACGAATACCTGCTGCCCTTTGAAATTATTTCAATTTTACTGTTGGCAGCCCTCATGGGCGCAGCCTTATTATCGAGGCGCACCTAATGGATTCCTTACAATCCTATCTCATTATTGCAGCAATATTATTTTCCATGGGAATATACGGTGTCATCACCCGGAAAAATGCAGTGGCTATCCTCATGGGGATTGAACTGATTCTCAATTCCGCCAATATCAATTTTATCGCATTTAACCGTTTTGGCGGAATGGCCAATTTAGACGGTCATGTATTCAGTATATTTGTTATTGTTTTGGCTGCAGCCGAAGCGGCAGTTGCGCTGGCAATTGTCATAAATTTATTTAAAAATGTTGGCAGCGTTGATGTAGATGATGCTGATCTTCTAAAGGGATAATTATGGATAATTATTCTACAACTCTGGCTTTACTTAATTTGTTTTTACCGCTCTTATCCTTTGTGATTCTCATATTTTTTGGCAAGAAAATTGGCAATTCTGCCCATTGGGTAGCCTTAGCCCTGATTGGCGGTTCGCTGGGTATCGCCGTGAGTTTTTTCGCCAATGTATTCGTAGATACAGGCCAGCCAATTTTAGAAACATCCGTCCGCTGGTTTAGTACCGGAAGTTTCAGCGTAAACCTGGGTTTTCTTATCAATAATGAAGCAGCAATTATGCTTTTGGTAGTGGCTCTTATATCCTTTCTGGTGCATTTTTATTCGGTGGGCTACATGAAAGGCGATCCTCGGTATTCACGTTATTTTGCATATTTGGGAATATTTACCTTTTCTATGAACGGCATTGTACTGGCTGATAATCTCATAATGATGTACATATTTTGGGAATTGGTTGGCTTAAGCTCTTATCTTTTAATTGGCTTCTGGTTTGAAAAAAACAGCGCCGCTGATGCCTGCAAAAAAGCCTTCCTCACCAACAGGGTAGGGGATATCGGCATGTTCATCGGTATTATGATTCTTTTCTTCAGCATCGGTACTTTCCAGATTGATGGATTAATTGATGGTGTTCGCAATGGCGCTTTTGCCGGGAATATGGGTCTCTTGACCATTGCAGGGATTTTGGTATTTATGGGCGCAGTAGGTAAATCTGCCCAGTTTCCCCTGCATATTTGGCTGCCGGATGCCATGGAAGGCCCTACGCCAGTCAGCGCCCTAATCCATGCGGCAACTATGGTGGCAGCCGGGGTGTATATGGTGGTGCGGATTTTCCCAATACTGACACCAGGGGCATTAGAATTTATTGCAGTGGTAGGGGGAATTACCGCAATCATGGCGGCTATCATCGCTATCACTCAAAATGACATCAAGCGCGTATTGGCATACTCTACGGTGAGCCAGTTGGGATATATGATTATGGCTCTTGGGGTTGGCGCATATCAAGCCGGATTCTTCCATTTAACCACTCATGCCATGTTTAAAGCCTGCCTCTTTTTATGCAGTGGCTCTGTAATCCATGCCATGCACCATGCTCTCCATGAACTTAATGACCATGAAACTGATCCTCAGGATATGAACAATATGGGTGGATTGCGTGATAAAATGCCCATAACCTTCTGGACAATGCTCATTGCTACTCTGGCTATTTCGGGTGTACCCTTCTTCTCCGGCTTTTTATCTAAGGATGCAATCTTGGCCGGTACTTTATCTTATTACCATTTACACCATGGTTGGACGCTCTTTCTGCCCATTGCCGGATTTGGCGCTGCAGTCATTACGGCTTTTTATATGTTCCGCTTAATCTTCCTCACCTTTTTTGGAAAGCCTGCCAATGATAAAGTTTATGCCCATATCCATGAATCACCTTTCCAGATGACCTTTCCCCTCATTCTGCTGGCAGGATTGAGTTTCGCTATATTCTTTACGGTGCCGTTTTCCGTTAATCCTCTGGATAACCACGGCTGGTTTACTGAGGCAGTCCCCATGATAGAAAATGTGGCTGGATTGGATATGCATGCGGTTGAGGAGGGAATTCATCATGCCCATTATACAGCCATGGGAATTTCCTTGACCGTAGCAACTATTGGTATTCTGCTGGCTATTCTCTTTTATCTCTTAAGAAAAGTGGATGCGGCTAAAATAGCGGGCATGGCAAATAAATTAAAGCTCTACAATCTTTCTTTTAACAAATTCTATATTGATGAAATTTACAATATCATTATTTACAAACCCTTTTTGGCACTATCCTGGTTATGCTCAAAACTTGATTGGGATGTTTATGATCAGAAATTTATAGATGGCTGGGGCTGGCTCACTATCAAACTTTCGGATAAATCCGCCGAGGTAGATTATAACTGGCTGGATCAAAAAGTGGTGGACGGACTTGGGAAAATTACTCAATATTTTGGTAAGACTTTGAAATCAACTCAAAATGGTGTGGTGCAGAACTACCTCCTTGGCGGAATGTTGGGAGCTTTGCTGCTCATTATTTTAATTCAACAATTTTAATTAGAGGATAATATGGAATCGTCAATACTCACCTTGTTGATATTTGTACCCGTAGCCGGAGCAGTTTTAATGCTGCCTTTTGCTATGCTGTACGGAAAAGAAAATGCCCATTATTATAAATGGATTGCTGCAATTACAACCGGTATTCAGCTGGTCCTGGCTGGTATATTATATCTTAATTTTGATCCCGCCCTAAGCGTCACTGAATCACCATTTACCGTACAATTAGAATGGATAAAACATTTTAACATCCAGTACTTTTTAGGTGTAGATGGTTTAAGTATCCCCATGGTTTTATTAACAGCTCTCTTGTCTTTTATCTGCATCATTTCCAGCTGGAAAATTGATAAACAGCCATTAGGTTACTTTTCTCTTTTTCTCCTATTGGATGCCGGAATGATGGGTGTGTTTTTATCTCTGGATTTCTTCCTCTTTTACATATTCTGGGAAGTCATGCTGCTGCCCATGTATTTTCTCATCGGTATCTGGGGCGGACCACAGCGAATGTATGCTGCCATTAAGTTCTTCCTCTATACCTTATTTGGATCCGTATTTATGCTCTTAGCATTGCTGGCATTGTATTATTACTCCGATCCGCATACATTCAGCCTTATTACACTCATTCATACAGTAGGCAGTATTGATGCCACTATCTGGGGTTTAAGCGTTAAATATCTCATTTGGATGTCCCTGTTTATTGGGTTTGCCATAAAAGTTCCCATTGTTCCCTTTCATACCTGGCTGCCCCTTGCGCATGTGGAGGCGCCCACAGCCATTTCAGTCATCCTTGCGGGTGTATTGTTGAAAATGGGTACCTATGGACTCCTGCGAATCAGTTACCCCTTGCTGCCGGGTGAGGTGGTAAACTTTGCCTATATTCTGGCAGTGCTGGGAGTAATTAACATAATCTGGGGCGCTACCAATGCCATTGCCCAAATTGACATGAAGAAGATGGTTGCCTATTCCTCTGTGAGTCATATGGGCTACGTGCTATTGGGAATGGCTGCTGCCATCAGTGACAGCCCTGCCGGTGCCCAAGCTGGAATGAATGGCGCTCTCATGCAGATGTTTAACCATGGAACCATTACGGCAATGTTGTTTTTGCTGGTTGGCATGTTATATGATAGAGCTCATCATCGTTGGATAGTATTCCCCAATGATTATGAAAAGCCGGAATTAGCCGGCCAGCAGGGATTTGGCGGATTAGGTGCTAAGGTTCCGGTTTATACAGCTTTTGTGGCCTTTGCATTTTTTGCCGGACTTGGGCTGCCAGCCCTTTCAGGCTTTATCAGTGAAGCCATGTGTTTTATCGGCGGTTTCAGTGTTTTCCGCACCTTAACCATTATTGGTACTTTAGGGATTCTGCTGAATGCCATTTACTTTTTACGAGCCTATCAGAGAATCTTCCTGGGACCACTTAATGAAACCTATAAAGATTTAACGGATATCAGCCACCGGGAGCTGTTTACCTTAATTCCATTGGCAGTACTCATTTTATTCTTAGGGGTCTATCCGGCGCCATTATTGGATATGATCAGCCCGGCAATGGATGGAATCATTAAAATCGTACAATCCGTAATTTAACGGAGACGGAAATGTCGAACCTCAGCAGTCTATCATATTATATTCCCGAACTGATTATTATTTCAGCTATTTTGCTGGTGATCGTATTGGATGTAATTCCTGCTTGTAAGAAATATACCTTCTCTCTATCCCTGGGCGCTATACTATTGGCAAGTGTTTTCCTCTGGCAGAGTTATGGTGAATCTCATGGCTTGTTTATGGGGATGATCAGTATTGACCCTTTTTCTCATTTTTTTAAAATGATATTTTTGCTTAGTACTTTTTCCATTATTCTCATATCCCGTTATGAAAAACAGTTAGACAAAAATTATTCAGCTGAATATAATGCCCTGCTGTTAATCGTTCTGCTGGGCATGTTTCTCATGTCATCCTCAATCAATCTCATCATGATTTATCTCTCCATTGAATTGGTGAGTATTCCATCGTATATACTGGCAGGAATGCTGAAGAATGATAAAGAATCCAATGAAGCATCGCTGAAATATGTAATTTTCGGCTCCTTTGCTTCCGGCTTAATGTTGTTTGGACTGAGCATCCTTTACGGTATCACCGGGTCAACTGATATTGGGGTAATTACC
>DTTG01000066.1 GCA_012964845.1 Fidelibacterota bacterium | reverse complement strand
ATCCGAAATAAAGGCTATGGACACTTTCTGTGATCCTAATCTATACTCAAGAGTGCTAAATACAAGTCTATCACCCCAACGTGATCCTTGCCAGCCCCTAGGATTCATTACCTCATTTTCCTCCAATAAATTATACGTTGGGAAATAGATAGGAACATCCTCAGTTAACCCCAGTGTATTTTGAATAGGAGGGGTTCCCTCTATGGCAATTGTTTTGATACGGCCATAAAATACATTATTCCCTATAGAATAATTGATAAAGGCATCTGCTGTAAAGCGGGTATAATCTACTTCTCCTAGGACACTGCTATTAGCATAATCCATAGAAAATGCCATACCGTGACCCTTTTTTGGTAGCATCTGATTAAATTTATGAGGCCGCCGGTTTAACCATTTGTAGCGTACTGTAAAAATACCTTCTTTTACAGATTCAGGGTGGTACTTACTAAGCGAATCTTCTGATAAGATAAAATCAAGTTTATTGTTCGTCTGTTCATAAAGCTGTACCTGTCTATCATTATAGGCAGTCTTAATTTGAAATTGATGCTCCGAAGACATATGCTCACCTCTATTCCAAGGGATATTGGTATAAAGTGTAACACCACTGATTTCTTCAATTAATGCATAGCGAGAGTTGTCATAGGGTCTCATAGTAAAATCCATTAGAGATGATAAGGTTAGACCAAAGCCCGGACCTATCATGGCATTATAGTAATCTAGTAGAAAACGATGTTTATTATCTCCCGTATAATCCAAGACTCCTATACCTGTAAAGAGATGCCTAGCCATGGCGTCTGTCCATATAGAAATTATTAATAATTCTTCATCAGTAGGGATAGGAAGTGTAACCAGATTCTTAAATTTTCGGGTGAACCGATAAGGCTTCGTACTTATAATTTTAAATGGTTTTTTTGGATCCACATTTTTCAGTAGATAGGTAGGTTCTGTTGTACGCCAGCGGGTATATTTGTCCCGCATGGACAAAGCCTGTGTGGTAATATCACGGTGCGGGTTAACTTTTACCACTCGTACTGTATCTACATCTTTGAGCGTTGTTGACATAATGGTTGTATCTTTAGGTGTCCATTGCCATGACCAGATGGCCTCTCCTACATCAGAAACTTGTTTAGACTCTCCTGTTAAAAGAGATAAAGTATGGAGATTGGGCGTAGAACCTGAATGGGATGTATAGGTTATAAAATCACTCCCCGGATGCCAGATAGGATTATAGTCCACAGCCGGATCATTAGTTATACGCCTGATATTCCCTGAAGAAATTTCCAGGAGGTAAAGGTCCATGTTGGCATCTTTATCCGCCATGGCAAATACAACTTGGGTTCCATCTGGGGCATAGGATGGGCATAGGATCTGTGTTTCATAATCATAGCTGGTTATCTTTTCAATATCCGATCCATCGTTATTCATAGTATACATATTGGCAACACTGTTTTCATGGGAAACAAAGATGATTTTTTCACCGTCCGGTGAAAATGCTGGATGAATGGCACGCATAGACTGTGTCAGCCATTTTGTTTTATTTGTCTCACTATCCCATATTTTTACATCATATACCATGGACTGATTCTCATCAAAATGATATTTGGTATATACCAGTTTCTCACTGTTAGGAGACCAGCTCATATATTCACCGGTGTAATGAAAATATCCATAGTCAATCTCTTTTTTATCCCATAGTACCTTGAGTTTTTTTTCTTTTTTTCTTCTTTTTCTTCATCCCCAATAAGTTTTGTAAAAAAATCAAACTTAGTTTTTTCATCTTCTTTTAGCTGCTTTTCCAATCTTTCCCGCTCTTTTGCCGTATCCCGAACAGCTATAATGAGGGAGCGGTCCCACTGATTTTTATCATCCTTCCCTAAAAGTGCAATTTTAGAACTATCACTTGAAAATGCGAATGAGTCCAGTTTCTTAATAGGCAGGGAAACTACCTCTCCTATTTCATCTAGGGGTTCTTTCTGGGACCTGTAGCCATAATAATAAGTATTCATATGCCTGCGCCAGTCTTCATTAAACTGTTTTACTTCCACACCTGTATGCTTTTTAAATGCCTTTTCAAAATTAAATAGGCCTAACTTATTTCTATCAGTAAATGTACTTACAATTGTAGAATCCCCAAAACGGTCTGACCAGTAAAGCAGTTTAGAATATCCATCATGATGGGCATCCATTTTATCCATATTATTTTTTAGCACATGATATTTATGACTAATATCTGCCCGGTGAGGACGCCAGCGCTCTGTTTCATATTCTGCTAATCCTTCCCACACCCAGCCAGGAGTATCAGAATAAAGTGACTCCCAGGGTTCTGGGAGCCAGGTATTAATCTTATGAGAGAAGACAATATGTTGTAGCTCATGGGCTACCACCTGATACAGCCATTTTTCATCCTCCAACCAGACTGCAGCTTCATTCTGATCCACCCAGATGAAAGTGGTATAGGTGTGCATGGCAAATCCATTCATAATTTCATCTTCTGTGGTGAAAATAATGTCAATTATAGGGATATCATCCAGACCCATCTGTTGAAGCAGGGTTGGTCGGACCTGTTCAGAAATAGAGGCGCCTTCTTTGGCAATGTCTTCAATACCCTGATGAAAATGAACCCGGAAATGTTCTGTTTCCATGGTAGTCCAATTAAGTTCCGGATGAGTTCTGCCGGAAAACTGCCAGGTAAAACCCCAGCATAAAGATAAATACAAAATCATAGTATAAATAAACTTCATATATAACTCCTTTAAGAAATAGTATCAGAAATTTACAAACATCCATCAGAACGAAAGGTGGATTATTTATACAGGAAAGAGAAAAGGGATACTACAAAAAGGGTTCGCTGCGTGTAACGTCCACCCCGTGCTCTAAAGCCTCTGTAAA
>DTTG01000065.1 GCA_012964845.1 Fidelibacterota bacterium | reverse complement strand
ATGATTGTGATTGGAGTTGGATTACTGACTCTGTTCGGCAATTTTATCAACAATGAATCAATACGGGATTTTGTTGATAACGATGCCACTCAGTGGTTTGATATTATTGCATCATTTGCCATATTCCTGGGAGCATTAAATATGCTGAAACTCCAATTAATTAAAATAATAAAGAAACAGAAAAACTGGCAATACAGTATTCTTGCAGTCGCAGGATTTGCATTTGCAATATTCGCAGGTTTTTTCTATCGGGGGGCAAATTTTATTACAATAGCAGATATTCAAGATGGACAATTAGCAATAGTTTCAGGAATAATTGCAGAAGAATTGAATGAAACTAACCCATATGATATTAAGACTAAAATAATGGGTTCTCAAGATGAATATGAAATTGATAAGTTATTTATGACTGAAGGGAATGCTAAACTCTTAATGGAAAAATTAACTCCATTTGTAGGGGTCATTAATTTGAAATCTAAACCTTGGGGTGCTCATGTGCAAACGAAGGGGTCGCTGTTTTATTGGATGTTTATAAACATGATTACACCATTAGGTGCCACCATGTTCGCTTTATTGGCATTTTTTGTTGCATCCGCATCGTATCGAGCATTTCGTATCAGAAATTTTGAGGCTACCCTATTGCTGGTTGCAGGAATCATCCTCATGTTGGGCCGGGTTCCAATCGGTAATTTAATACCCTGGTGGGTAGTGAGTATAATGCTTATGTTTGGAATAGGTGCAATTGCAGCGCCATTTATTAAAGAAAGGACAATCCTTTTAGGGATAGTGGGTGGTGGAATATTAATCTTTATTATTACAGGAACTTTAATGGGATGGAATCAGACCCCGCCTGCATTATTATCTATCCCTATTATTCAAGATTGGATATTTGCTTTTCCAGCAATGGCAGGTTCTCGGGCGTTAATGATTGGGATTGCGTTGGGTATTGTTGCTACATCCTTTCGCATAATCATTGGCTTAGATAAATCAGTATTAGGGGGATAAACGTATGGAAGCTATAAAAAAAATATTTATTTTACTGGGCTCATTAGATAGAAGAATAATTTTTTTAATTGTTGGGTTGTCTGTACTCATACCACTTTTAAAACCAGAGTGGGTTGATCTTCCCATTAGGCCAACACCAGAGTCACAAATTGTGTTTGATGAAATTAATAAACTCAATGCAGGTGATAAAGTGCTTCTATCTTTTGAATATGGTCCCAGTACTAAGCCGGAAATTCATCCCATGGCAATTGCTATACTGAAGCACTTGTATGCGAAAAATATACAAGTTTATGGGTTTGCACTTTGGCCGGATGGAAATTTTATGTCCACAGAAGCATTTTCTGAAGTATCGGATGATTATGATAAAAAATATGGCGTTGACTATGTTAACCTGGGATATAAGCCAGGCGGAGAAGCAGTCATTAAGGGGATTGCATCTGATATCCGCACCCTCTATACGGTAGATTTGCAGGGGACATCCATCAATGATATCCCCATGATGAAAGATGTTGTCAATATTGAAGACTTTGATTTTGTTTTCAGTTTGTCTGCAGGATATCCCGGGTCAAAAGAGTGGGTGCAATATGCCTGTGATCCCAAAAATATTCCCTTGTCCACAGGCTGTACTTCTATTCAGGTTACGGATATAATGCCCTATGTTGAAAATGACCAGATTAGAGGTATACTGGCAGGGATGCCCGGTGCAGCTGAATATGAAAGTCTGGTTGAAGCAGAATTACAGAAAATGGAAATAGCAGGAAAACCAGGTGAGGCATCAGGTATGATGGCAGCCCAATCCATTGCCCATGTTGTAATTGTATTATTTATTATCTTTGGGAATATTAGCTATTTCATCACCCGTAAGAAAAACAGGAAAGGATAGAATATGATAACTGCAGAAATTATGGGTGCATGGTTGGTAGTATTGCTTACCCTGTGTATTTTTAGTTTTTTATATAAAGACAACCCCTTTTATAAGGCTGCAGAGCACTTATATGTTGGTGTCTCTGCTGGTTATGTTGCAGTAATTTCTTTCTGGCAGCAAGTACAGCCCAATCTATTTGGTCGATTATGGCCAAGCCGTGTTGAGGTAGATGATGGCTCCATTCTTAAATCTATCTGGTATGCTATATATGAAATCTTTAATTTTATTAGTACAGGTTTTGGTGTATTAGACCGGAGTATTTTTCCAGAAGGTGGAATAAAAGGTTATGATGAAATCAGAATGATTTATTTGATTCCCTTTATACTGGGTATTTTTATGCTATTGAGACTTGTTCCTAAATTGGGTTGGCTTGCTCGCTGGGCTATTGCCTATATTGTGGGAATGGCAGCTGGTTTGCGGTTTTATGGGTTTTTAAACTCGGATATCCTCATTCAAATTAAAGCTTCTGCAATTGATTTTACATCAGATTGGGGAACCATTGTTAACGCACTGATACTTTTTATCGGAACTCTAACAGGGCTCATTTATTTCTTTTATTCCTCCGAGCATAAAGGGGTGGTTGGTCGTTTGAGTCGGATTGGAATTTATTTTCTTATGATCAAGTTTGGTGCATCTTTTGGTTTTGCTGTAATGGGGCGTATTTCCCTGCTGATTGGAAGAATAAATGATTTAAAAGATTACAGTTCACCAGAGTATAATTATGCCACACCAGTTATTTCCGTTTTGATTATCATTTGCCTTGCCATTTGGTCATTTATGGATGGTAGAAAAAAGAATGAGTCTACTGTTTAATCTTGACAAAAATAATTACAGATTACATAATATTTAGGAGCTAAAATGAAGGGAATATTGAATTCCTTAGGGATTAAAGAAAATAATTTTGGGGCAGGTGTAGGTGCTGGAAACTGGTCCAGTACTACCGATGCAGGTGTGTTGAATTCTGTGAACC
>DTTG01000064.1 GCA_012964845.1 Fidelibacterota bacterium | reverse complement strand
GAAATTTCTCCATTAACCAAATTTTATATCGCCGAAAATTATCATCAGGATTATTTTAGAATTAACCAAAATGCTCCCTATTGCCAAATAGTGATTAAACCAAAATTAGATAAGTTATTTAAAACAGAATGACCCCATTTATATACATTTAAATTAATGTCTAATCGATCCCAACGTTTTGAAAACCTCCTCCAGATCAGTCATAAGCTGAACTATACCGATGATTTAGATAGTGTTCTGGAAAGAATCCTGACGGAAGCCCGGTCTCTCACAGAATCTGAGGCGGGTACCATTTATCTGCGAGATGGGGATGAACTGGTCTTTGAACATACCCAGAACGACTTGCTATTTACCTCTAACCTAGATAATAAAAATAATTATCTGAGCCAAAGAATTCCGGTAACTGATTCTTCAATTGCAGGATTTGTGGCTTTAAATTCCCTGAAAGGAGAAGGGAAAGATACAGTCCTGAATTTTCCGGATGTTTATGACCTTTCCAACACCTATCCTTTCCAATTCGATAAGAGTTTTGATAAGGGAAATGATTATCGTACAAAATCTCTTCTAGCTACATCTGTAGATAACGTAAATGGTGAAAATATCGGGGTAATCCAATTAATTAATAAAAAAGGGAATCGGAAGCAGAACATCCAATTTGACAAAGATGATGAGACGGTTCTTTCTAGTTTTGCCGATTTAGCAGCTGTGCATATTGAGCGGGCGCGTATAACTAAGGAAATGATCCTACGTATGATTAAAATGGCGGAACTTCGCGATCCCAAGGAAACGGGTGCCCATGTGAACCGGGTAGGGGCTTATTCTGCTGAACTCTACGAACATTGGGCCATTAAGAATGGTATCAGTGAAAAAGAGATCAAGAAAGTTAAGGGTGATTACAGGATGGCTTCAATGCTGCATGATGTGGGAAAAGTTGGTATTTCTGACACCATCCTCAAAAAACCAGGCCTATTTAATGATGAAGAACGACAAATTATGAAAAATCATACGATTTACGGCACTGAACTCTTTAAGTATGCTGCTTCAGATATGGATAAACTGGCATCAGAGATTTCTATCAGCCACCATGAAAATTGGGATGGTACTGGCTATCCTGGTAGCAGAACTCATAAGAAAGGTTATGCGGGTGAAAATATTCCCCTTTCCGGAAGAATTGTGAGAATCACGGATGTATATGATGCGCTCATTTCTGTTCGATGTTATAAGGAAGCCTGGGATGAACAGAAAGTATTGGATGAAATCGAAAAAAATTCCGGAATCGAATTTGACCCCTTTCTGGTGACCTGTTTTTTTGATATTTATGAGACAATCAAAGCAATTCAGGTAAAGTATGAGGAAGAATAGGATTGAACCTGTTTATATGTCAGTACAGTATATGCTGTATCCATATCTAATTTAATATGCTTATAGAGGTTTAAATCAGAATAATTGTTAAATAATTCAGAATCAATTGTTAATTCATTTGTAATTGCTCTATTTATAATCTTTGTAATAGATCCTGTATATGGCTATACTATTACCATTAAGGAAAAACTTATTGGTATTTTACAAAAAACAACCATAATTAAGAACGTTGAATATTTTGAAATAGATGCAGGTTATGTGCATGTAGAAATAAAAGAGAAAGGCCAGGTATATCCCTATTCCTTTCCATGTAGCCAGTTGGTGCAAATTACTGAAGATAATGGGGGTAATATTCCCTTTAATTGTGATAAATCAAAAGGTGGAATATCAGTCCAAAAGGGTAAATCTGTAGTTGGAAAGGAAAAAAAAATTAACCTGGCAGAATTATTTCAGGAAAATCGTTCCACCAAGCAATCACAATTTCAGGAGGCGCTGATTAGGGAAGGGCATTCTCACCGGATGGAGCTAACCAAACGAAACATTAAAGTAGAAGATGATGTGGTGATAATCGAGGTAAACTGCCGCAGGACAAATATTCAATCTACACTCATTAAATCGTACTGGTTATGCGGGTACGCCATGGATAAGAATAATTTATTCTATCCTGAAATACGGGTGATTTTAAACATCCAGAAGAAGGAAATCGAAACATTGGTTACAGTAGCTAACGGTAAAGATGTAATCAAGCTCGGTCAGGAAAAATTAACCGGAAGTTCATCGTTTAGTAAATTTCTGAAAATATTAGAAGTGTATCGAATAAAATAATAACAAATGAAAGGATTATAAAATGGGACTTGAATTAAACGCACAAATAATAGAATACCTAAGGGCAATCGGCTGGGCGCTTACCGCGTCTATTGGATTTTCGTTAGGTATTAGTATTGCTTTAACTGTATTTGATAAACTGACACCTAATATCAACCAATGGTCTGAGATAAAGGCAGGTAATTATGGGGCTTCATTAATTATTACATCTATAATTATCATGATTGGCCTTATTGTTTATCGAGTGATTTGATTTCCAAGATTTCCTCTTGATCAGCGTCACTTGGAAATCTATCCTGTCCGTATTATATTACGGAATGGAATTTTTACAAAATATCAATATCTGGGTAAAATCCACTTGAAATGAACACAAATAACCCCAGAATAAATATAATACTTATCTCTGTAGGGGCCGGGTATACCGTCCCGATATTTTTGGGCAAGGCAACCTTGCCCCTACTGAAAGTATAAACGGATTATTTATATGAAAACTAAACTCATAAATATTTTCGTTCTTCTATCTTCAATCTTCAATTATAATATTGCTCAGGTTGCTCCTGCATATTCTCCTTACACTCTGGAATATGGAGGAATTGAATTATCCATAAATAGTATTTATATTTCTACTGATGATTTCGAAATTGATTTTCGTGAAAACGCAAATTTAACTGTTTATCCCAACCAATTTATTTGGAGATTGGAGCTCATTTTACCTGAATTC
>DTTG01000063.1 GCA_012964845.1 Fidelibacterota bacterium | reverse complement strand
AATTTATCCCAACTATGGTCCATCCTCAACCCTCCATGAAATGATTCAACGTTTCGGCTCACATTTGGAAAATTTACAGGTAAATTCACATTTTCGTAGTGATAAAGAATACTTACTCCCAGATTTGAATTATTCATTATTCTTTCAAAACTCAACAGGTAATTTTGCAGTTCATCTTCACTATTTTGATATAATTGGGGTGGAGATCGCTTAAATCCCTGGAAGCTGAATAATCCACTATCAGATGATTCAATTTTCAAACCAATTCCCAAGTCACTATAATCGTAATCTCCTTTTCGATAATAAATTTGAGAAGTATTTTTTACACTGTCAGCCTGTGAACTTTTGGGGAGGAGTTTGGGGAGGAAATAACTGCCTAGGGGAATTCCTAAAGCTCCATCTAACATCACCTGATTAATTTTCCCGTCAGAAATAAATTCTGGATTCCGCTCATTCAGGTAATATGTATTTTCTCCTGTTTCATCTAATATAATGGGAATCCCATGTATATCAGGATATTGAAAATCAGAGATTATTATGCTTGAATCTAATTCCTGAGAGAGCAGGATATTGAGAAATAAAAAGGCACATAGATATGCTAATACTATGCGCCTCAAAACTTGGGAATGGGGTATATTCAACTATTTCTGAATAGTATCCGGTACCATAATAGGTAAGTATTTTCTAATCTGTTCATATCCAAAAAACATGAGGCCACTATAAAATACCGAACCGGCCAAAGTATTGCCAAAAAAGGGGATCCCTGCCGCATAACAGCTTATTAACCCTTCCACAGTCTTGGGGTAAAAACTACCAGAAGCCCATACTCCAAAATTGGTTACCAGAAAGAAAAGCAGAGAACCACCTATCGTTGCAATTGCTCCATTTTTAAGGGTAACTCCACTATTTAAAAGAAAACCCATTGCTGTAATTATAATGAGGCTGCCATACACCCAAATCATAGTTCCATGAAAACCCAAAAATAAATCGGCTAACAGCATAGCAACCACTGGCAACATTAACGCCCATCTCTTATCTTTTAAATAGGCGCCCCCAAATAAACCCATGGCAATAATAGGAGTGAAATTAGGCGGGTGTGGCATGAGTCGGGTGAGTGCTGCGAAAATAATTATTGCTGGTATAATCAGTTTGTTCATGTTTATCTCTCTAATTTTTATTTATTAAATTTACTATTGTTATTCGTTTCTCTCATTGCAATAATTTTTCTTTTCTTATTTTTTATATAATTCAGATTTAAAGATTGATTGATATCCCGTCCAATCTGTGTTTGGATCTTTTTCAATGGCATCCTGCATTAAAGTAATTCTTCCATCCAACTGATCAATATAATGAACTATTAGGGCCTCTGGAAATTGAGGATAGGTGACTGACCCCTTTTCAGGAGACCCTTGGTGAGACAAAATAATATGTTCCAGTTTAATGAGCGTTGCTTGAGGTATATTTCCCAATTTTTTGGCTGTTTTCATAACAATATCACGACCTAACACGATATGCCCAATCAATTTACCTTCATCGGTGTGGCTTGGTATAAGATCATCATTAATACTTTTCACTTTGCCTATGTCGTGTAATATAATTCCAGCCAACACTAAATCGCGATTTAAACCAGGATAATGCCGCAATAAATCTGAAGCCATCTCTCCGGTTGTCACCAAATGTTTTAAAAATCCCCCCCGTACAGGATGATGATGATTTACAGAAGCTGGCATTGTCCGTAATTTTTCTGCATACACATTAATGATGGCAGAAACCAGCTCACGGAGAGGTTTTTTAATGGACTTAGATAATTTGGAGAGACGATTCCAGAGTTCATTAAGTGGTTCATCCACTGATTTGAGGAGTAGTTCAGGTGAAAATCCATATTTACCATATTGTTCAGAAGAAGCAAGATTGATTTGAGAAACAGTGAGTTGGTGTATTTCATTAAATTCACCCACTTTTCCCTTAACAGCAACCGGGTCTCCCCCATTGAATCGATCTTGAAAGTCATCCACTAAATCCCACATTTTAGATTGAATGATCCCTGTGGAATCAGATAAAACTAAATCAAGATACAGATCACCATTACGGGTATAGCGCAGGTGTTTCTCTTTGCAGATGAAAAACCCCTGAATAGAACGTCCTAATTTAAAATCAATAATTTGGGTCAGTTTCATGGGAGAAGTTTAGGGCTGAAATATGAAATTGGAAAATAGAAAGTTGAAAACCCGGGGGTGGGGTTTCGGGGTTAGGGAGTATTGGAAAAAAGGAATAATGGAGTACTGCCCCCTATCAATCAATAATCACTAATCATCATTCCCTATTTCCTATTTTCTGCTTCCTGCCTACTTTCCGGTACCGGGCAATTATCACATTTGGGGTCTTTTTCAGTTTGGGTAAACTGTTTTATCATTTGCCTCCCAACATAGATTAAAGCAATTAGACCCAGGAGAATGGCAATTATAAGCTGAATATCCATTAGGTAAAACCTAACATCTGTCCACCCTGATAGACCAGCAGTGAGCCAATATAGGCAAGCCCCGTCATATAGACGATCATGATGAGGGGCCATTTCCAGCTATTGGTTTCATTTTTCACAATGGCAAAAGTAGCCATGCACTGTGCCGCATAGACATAAAAGACCATAATGGACAGGGCAACCAAAGGGGTATATTTGGGTAAACCGGTTAAGGGATTAACCTCATTTTTCAACGCCTCTGTAATGCCCACAAAATCATCGCCTTCATCTTCTACATTATATAAGGTCGCCAAGGTACTTACCATAACTTCCCGAGCTGCAAAGGATGTTATGAGTCCCACTCCTATTTTCCAGTCAAAGCCAAGAGGTGCGATGACCGGCTCAATGGCATGACCAATTTTCCCCGCATAGCTATTTTGAATGGAAAACGATTCCTCATCAGAATCCGGTTTAGGGAAGGATGCTAAAAACCACAAGACTATGGATATTGCCATAATAATTTTTCCTGCATTTATTACAAATAATTTACCTCTGGTATATACCTGCCGAAAAAGTGAAACGGCTAAAGGCATACGATAGGGCGGCATTTCCATTACAAAGGAACTCTTCCCCTTCTCTTCAATAAAGCGGCTTATAATTGCTGCAATAACCATGGCGGTAACCGTGCCTAGAAAATACATGAGCACCATGGTTAAACCCTGGAGATTGAGAAATCCCAATATGGGTTTATTGGGAATGAAGGCTCCAATCATGAGGGTATAAACCGGTAATCTGGCAGAGCAGCTGATAAGGGGCAATACTATGATGGTGATCAAGCGCTCCTTCCAGCTGTCAATGGTTCGGGTAGCCATGATACCGGGAATAGCACAGGCATAGCCACTCATAAGGGGTAAAACCGATTTACCGTGTAGTCCAATTTTATTCATGAGTTTATCCATCATAAATGCTACTCTTGCCATATAGCCCGTATCTTCTAAAATTGTCATGAAAAACATAAGGATTAAAATCTGCGGTAGAAAAATCAAAATCGCCCCCACTCCGGATATAATTCCTTCCACCAGTAAATCCCGTAGTATTCCCGGTGAAAATAATTGAACACAGTAATTACCCAAATAACCCACTGCACTATCTATATACTGCATAGGGATAGTTGCCCAGGTAAAAATGGACTGAAAAATACCATAGAGGAGTGTAATAAAAATCAGTGGTCCCACCCATTTATGAGTTAAAATTTTATCTACCCTTTCGCTGCGGGATTGATTCTTTATTTCACTTTGATTGATAAGGGTATGATCCTTTAGGGCATTATCCAGCATTTCAAAGCGTAAAGTCGCTTCAAGGATGCGATGATTCAGTCCCAATTCATCAATTTCATGAGCAACATTATCTCGTAATAATGTGAGTGACTTAATTTCTGCGCCAGTTAGATTTTTACACTCACTGTACAACTCCAAAGCGGATTTACGGGTAATTATTCTCAGCGCCTGGACATTGGTTATATAATTATCATGGTTATTTTTATCATATAAGAATTCCGAAATGGGGCTTATTATTTTTTCAATTTCCTTTGGTATTTCCATCTGAATATGGGTGGATACTTCAATGTTTGCTTTTGTTATTACATTTAACAACTCTGATTGTAATTCATTTATTCCCCATTTCTCACGAGCTGACATAGGAACTACTGCGTGAACCCCCAGTATTTTTTGTAACTCTTTTGAATCAATATTTTGATTTTTCTTTTTGACACGGTCCATCATATTCAGAGCAATGATGACGGGTATCCCCAGTTCCATCACTTGAGAGGTAAGATATAAATTTCTACTTAAATTGCCCGCATCTACAACTGAAATGATTGCAGCCGGTCTGTCAATTCCATTCAGCCATTTGAGTGTTTGCTGGGCAACAATTTTTTCATCCAGGGATTCAGGGGTTAGACTATAGGTTCCAGGCATATCCATTATTTGCACTGCGCAGGTATCTGTAAGTTGAGCATTTCCCCTTCTTTGCTCTACGGTAATTCCAGGATAATTTGAGACTTTCTGATTCATGCCGGTGAGCAGGTTGAAAATGGCAGTCTTTCCCGAATTGGGATTTCCCATTAGTGCAATAAGCGGCGTTTTGTTATCCATTATTAATACTGTATTTAGTTAAGTTTGTACATTCGATGGTGAATTAATCAGGTTAGGAAACATTAATCTGCATGGCATCTTTATATCGTAGAGCCACCTCATATCCACGAACTTTAATTTCTATGGGACCCTTAAAAGGTCCTTTTTTCATTAGACGAATTTCTACACCTGGTAATATCCCCATTTCAACCAAACGGGATTGGAGGGTCAAATCAGTATGAAAGGATATTATCTTTGCCGATTCACCCGGAAGAAGATGATGTAATTGTTTTATTGACATTCTTTACAAAGCCCAAATAATTGATGGATATGCTGCTGCAGTTTAAAATGGTGTTGTTTTGCGATTTCTTCCTGCATCTTTTCAATTTCATCATTAACAAATTCGATTATTTTACCACATTCATTGCAAATTATATGATCATGATGGGGACTGTCTATTTTAGTTTCATACCTAGCCCTGCCATCCCCCAGGTTTAACTTTCTTGCAAATCCATTCTGAACTAAAATATCTAAGGTGCGGTACACCGTTGCCCGGGATACGTGGGTTTTACGGCTTTTAATTGCCATATAAATATCTTCACTCTCACGATGCCCTTTATCCTTAATAATCTCTTCTAAAACAGCAATTCTTTGAGGAGTTACTTTCAATCCCTCCTTTTTCAGCACATCTTTAAAATCACTCAGTAGTTTTTCATTTGTCATGACATCATCCTATTTATAATTGAGTATCATTCTCATTTATAAATTACGATGATATATCACCCGTAAACCAATGAAATAATAGTGAGATATGTTTGAGAATTTGAAAGGTAGAATGTTGGATTATTGGAACATTGGATTCTTATTTCTTCCTAATTAAATCCTTTCGTGAGTTTTCGAGGTTTTCGTGTTAGTTTTAGAAAGAAGCTGTTTTCAGGGGAGACAGATTGGCGTACTTCGCGATGAGTTTTTTGCGCACATTTCCAGAGAAAATGATGGTTAGTTTTGCCGATTCTCCTTCTCCTTCAACATCCAATATTCTTCCATTCCCAAATAGTTTATGGGCAACCTGATCCCCTTTTTGTAGCTTAGATGAGCTTGAAGATGCAGATTGAAAAGACGGTTTCGGTGTAAAACTTTTTGAATATGCTGCTTGTTGCGGTCCTCCATTTACTTCAACCAGGTTTTCAGGAAGCTCACTAATAAAACGAGATTGAACAGCCGGCATGGGTGCGCCCCCAAACCTTCTACGGGCATTGGCATAACTGAGATATACTTTTTTCTTGGCACGAGTTACCGCTACATAAAAGAGTCTGCGCTCTTCTTCCAGCTCCTCCAATTCATAAGATTGGGGACCCAATGGAAATAATCCTTCCTCCAGTCCTGCAATCATCACTACTGGAAACTCCAGACCTTTGGCGCTGTGAATGGTCATGAGTGTTACGGCTTTATCGGACTTATTCCACCTGTCAATATCTGTGAGTAATGAAACTTCTTCAAGAAATTCCCGGAGACCACTTTCATCACGGTTATCTTGAAAATCAGTAATACTGTTCAACAACTCTTCCACATTCCCCCACCGCTCTAATGCCTCCTGAGTATTCTGATTTCCATAATAATTCTGCAGGTCAATGTCCAAAAGTAAATCACGGGTTATGTTTGCAGCATTCTGCTCTTTATACGAATTTCTAAATTTATGGATTAACTGGTTAAATTCATGGAGTGATTTCTTCTGTTTCGCACCGATAGATAATTTTCCCAAATCTTCCAATACCTGAAGGTAGGATAAATCGTTCTCCTTTGCAAGTGCATGTATTTTTTCAATAGTTGTCTTGCCAATACCCCGAACAGGAAAGTTTACAATTCTGTCAAAACTAACCCCATCTGTGGGATTTACAATTAACCGCAGATATGCTAAAACATCCTTCACCTCTTTCCGGGCATAGAATTTTATTCCGCCTATAATTTCGTATGGCACTCCTTCCCTGCGTAGTACATCTTCCACAACTCTACTTTGGGCATTGGTACGGTACAGAATTACCAAATCATCAAATCCAAAGCTGCCATGTACCGTTTCATCCCTGATAATTTTGAGAATTTTCCAGCTTTCATCCCGCTCATCGCGACATTCTATTAAAGAAAGCTTTTCACCCTGCTTATTATCGGTCCATAATTTCTTTTCAGCTCGAGCAGTATTTTTAGAAACTACTGCCCAGGCACATTCCAAAATGGTTTTAGTGGATCGATAATTTTGCTCCAATTTGATAATATGAGCTTCTCCAAATGTATCTGAAAAATTGAGGATATTATTTACATCTGCACCCCTCCAACTGTAAATGGACTGATCATCATCCCCCACAACACACACATCTCGATGCTCTCGTGAAAGTGCCTGAATAAACTCAAATTGAGGCTTATTGGTATCTTGATATTCATCTACCAAAACATATTGATATTTATTCTGGTAATAATCTAATCGCCCAGGGAATTCATTAAATAGCTCAATAGGCTTCAGCAGTAAATCATCAAAATCCAGCGCATTGTTTGATTTTAAAGCCTTTTGATACTGTGAATATATTTCGCTGGTCTTTTCATCTAAAAACCCTTCCACCGTGTTTGCAAATATTTCCGGGGAAATCATTTGATTCTTTGCCTTACTGATATGTGCCTGCATTGCCTTAGGGACGAATGACTTTTCATCCAAATTAAGATCTTTTATGACCGTTTTTACCAATGCTCGGCTGTCATCCTGATCATAAATAACAAAATCATTGCTATAGCCCAACAATTGAATTTCCCGGCGTAATATTCGGGCAGAAATAGAATGAAAGGTTCCTACACTCATGGATGAAACATCCATATTCAATAATTCCTGCACTCTTTGTTTCATTTCATCGGCAGCTTTATTGGTAAAGGTTACAGCCAGGATATTGTCTGGCGGCAGTCCAATTTCCTTGACTAAATAAGCAATTTTATGAGTGAGAACACGGGTCTTTCCACTTCCGGCTCCGGCAAATATGAGGATGGGGCCACCTGTAATTTCTACGGCTTTTCGTTGTTGGGGATTTAACTCTTCTAAATTCAAAGCTTCCTCTTTTTACGTCTATTTTGTTTTAATATCAATTTTGCCTGATTATGCTCCTCATTGGAATTACTGAATATATGTCTTCCTTCTCCATCCGCAACAAAATATAAATAGGATGTCTGGCTGGGATGTGCAGCAGCATACAGCGCTGAATACCCCGGATTATTAATGGGTCCCGGCGGCAGGCCTTTATATTTATAGGTATTATAGGGATCATCCACCTTTAAATGTTTATTGTATAATCTCCGTGGTTTTCCCGGAAGAATATATTGAATGGTAGGGTCTGCCTGAAGCAACATCCCTTTTTTAAGCCGATTATTATATACCGAAGAAATAGTGGGCATTTCATCTACAAACATGGCTTCACCCTGAATAATGGAAGCAAGTGTAGTTATTTCACGTTTATTAAGATGTACTGATGGCGCTGATTCCTTTATTCGCTGCATATTATGATTAAATTGATTTACCATAATGCGAATAATATTTTCCTCAGTATAAGTTCTTAGTAGAATATAGGTGTCTGGTGCCAAAAATCCTTCTAAAGAGGGAGCATCAATTCCCAATGAGTGAATAAAATTATAATCTTTACACAGTCGTAAAAATTCATAGGTATCTATTTTGAGTTCCTTATTTAATGCTTCTGCATATCTTTCCATTGGCCAACCTTCAATGAGTGTAATTTTTACCCTGTCGGAAGATTGGGAAGTTATCATTTTTACCAATTGTCCTATGGATGAAATACCTTTCACATTATACCGTCCGGGAATTATGTGCTTGTTTTTCATGGTGAGTGTGAGAGCAAGTTTAAAAATAGATTCATTTTGCAGACAGGAACTTTCCCTCAGTAAGGCAGCTACTGACTGAGCCGAAGCTCCTTTTGGGATGGAGATGAGGTCGCTTGGTTCTCGACAATCGATTTCCCAACCAAGTATAATGGAGTAGAACAATAATGCCCCAATTACAATCAGCAGGGTAATACCCCCACCTACCTTAATTTTATAATCAATTTCAAATTTAGCATCAGCCATATAGGGAAAAATTACCGGCCTGTATTCAAAACTTCCAATTAATTAGAAATATTTTATTTTTCCGTGAATAATTGTTGTTTGGTTTTTTTACAAGACTTTAATTTTATACGCTTTGAAACAATGGAATCAAGATAATAAGACATTATTTCATTCCTGGTCTTTTGGTAAAATTAATTACCAGCTTTTTGGAATCGGTTTGTTCATTATAATTGCAGGCTACATTATTATGGCTACTGGAGAGACTGAAAGTTATCAGTCAGTGAAACTGGCCCCCATCATTTTAATATTGGGGTACTGTGTATTTATTCCAGCTGCTATTTTAGTAAAACCGAAAAACAAAGCATGACCTTTAGAATTGTGAATTATTAACGATTAAAATTGGGGTGGTAGTTCAACTGGTTAGAGCACCGGCCTGTCACGCCGGAAGTTGCGAGTTCGAGTCTCGTCCACCCCGCACCCTAAAGCCTCTGTTAATTCAGGGGCTTTTATACATAATAAACTAATTTATTGTCCAAATTGCCATAATAGAAAAGCCCAAATATCCGCCTGCTTTTCATATCGCTGCATTTTGGTTGAGCCTATACCATGCCCCGCATCATAGTCAACTCGGAACAAGATAGGCCTATTACCAGAAGTTGCTGTTTGTAAACGAGCAGTCATTTTTGCTGAAAACCATGGTTCAACACGTGGATCATTTACACCATGTGTTGAAAGGACTGCCGGATAATCAACACCATCTACAACATGATGAAAAGAACTCATAGCTAATAACGCATCAAAACCTTCCCTGGTTTTTACACTTCCAAATTCTTTTATATTTGGCACACCATTAGTGGTCGTTTCCATTCTAAGCATATCCATACAACCTACATTAATAATTGCGCATTGAAACAAATCTGGACGTTCAGTTATCGCCCTTCCAATAAGTATCCCACCTGCACTGCCTCCCTGACCAGCTAAATACTGTTCTGATGTATAACCTTTATCTATTAGATACTCAGCACATGAAATGAAATCTTTCCAAGTATTTGGCTTATTTGATTTTTGTCCCATAAGATGCCATTCTTTTCCATATTCTCCACCACCTCTCACATGTGCAATTGCAATAATACCACCTTTTTCTAGCCATGCCATCCGGGAAGCACGGTAATAGACACTCTGTGCAGATCCATAAGAGCCATATCCTGAAAGTATTGTAGGATTTTTTCCAGTATGCTGCAAATTCTTTTGGTAAATGATCGAAAGGGGTACTTGGACTCCATCATGACTTGTTATCATAACTCTTTCTGAAGTAAGTCCTTCAGGATTATCAAATTTCCCTGGGGGCTCAAGATTAAGAACTTCAAAAGTAGATTCTCCATGATCATAAACCTGCATTCTACCAGCATGAATCCAGGAAGCTGAACGCAAAAAGATATCTGTATGATTCGTATTTGATGAAATAATATAAGCAGATTCATTTTCTGGAAGATCAAGTCTATGCAGGTTGCCAGTTATCGGATCATATTCAATCAGACGGTTATAACCGCCATCAAGAGCTGAGAAATATAAACGATCCTTTGTACGGGAAGCGTAACGATAAACCAACTCCGCAGGTGGTAATATTACTTCTGCATTGGTAAAATCTGGTTGATCCATTTTGGTTCGTACTACTTTGTATCTGGGCGCCTTATAAGCACTAAAAAGGTAAATATCCTCTCCAAACTGGGTAAAAGAAACAACTGAATCCGGAACATCACAAACCATTTTCCAATTGACTTGATTCTCAAATATTTGATCTTTCAGTATCGTATACAATGTTAGCTCTGAGGAATCTCCATGCTTGATCTTTCCTATAATATAATTACTGTTTTCCCATACACGAATACTTGGAAAATCTACATCAAGCATCTCCACATTTGAAGAAAGACTGCGACCAAATATGGGTTTATCATTTTCGACTGGTTCGCCAAGTTCATGGTACAGAGTCATAGTATTTTTATATATTTCTGTAGCAGGTTCATTTTCATCTAGCTTTTGTCTCCGGCAATAAAAAAATCCCTGTTCGTTCCACCATTGGGGTATATTATAAGCAGTCTCAATTCTATCTATGACATCCCCAGTATCTTGATTATTAATCATATCATATACATGGATAATAGTTTGCTCAGATCCTCCCTCTGCAATCCCATAAACCACAAAACGTCCATTTGGTGATGGTTGATAAAATTCTAGGGAGTAATGTTGTGTTTTACCTTCGGACATTTCTTCAGGATCAATAATTAATTTCTCAATAGCAGTCAAATGACTACGATAATAAAGTTTTGGAAGATTTTCATTACTTTTAATTTTTAAATAGAATAAGCTTTCATCTTTCATACGTTTAATATTGTATACTCTATATTCTTTACCCATATCAAGCTCCAGCAGACGTGTCAAAAAAGCTTCTTTATGTTTAAGTTTATTTAATTCAGCAGAGGAATATTCCGCTTGTAATTTTATCCAATCCTGTACTTCAGGTAAATCTAAATTTTCCATATACCGGTAGGGATCAATTATTTCAACTCCATGGTAGTTATCGGTAACTGGATGGATTGGTGCCAGCAATTTATCAGGCATCTTACTCCAAATAATTGATATTACTAGAATTATTAAATATTCACTTTTCATATGATATCTATTTTTAATCATTTCTTAATCCTCAATATTGACTCTTTCTATTTTGATTAATGTGTTATACTGTTTTCACAGCCTAAAAATATTAATAGCGATACTAGAGTAAGTGATGTTTTAATATGCATTTTACTCCTTTCCATAATTTATTTATTCATAAATAACTTTTGGTAATTTACAAAGTTCCATCAAAACGGACATTGGATTATTTACTACTGTAATTGGGT
>DTTG01000062.1 GCA_012964845.1 Fidelibacterota bacterium | reverse complement strand
CCTGTGACCTCTTGCTCCGGAGGCAAGCGCTCTATCCAGCTGAGCTACGGGCGCAAGATAACCAACTACCAACCTGTAACCAATTCAACACATTTTTCTGCTGATTTAACTGTATTCACCAATAGCATGGTTATGGTCATAGGTCCTACCCCACCAGGAACAGGAGTTACCGAATTGGCAATCCCCATAACGGATTCTGTATTCACATCACCCACAAGTGTATAGCCTTTTTCTGAATCATCATCCACACGGTTGATCCCCACATCAATTATATCTGCGCCCTCTTTAATCATGTCACCTGTAATCATATTGGGAGAACCAGCTGCTGCAATAATGATGTCCCCTTGCTTTGTATAAGCTGCTAAATCTTTCGTTCCCGTATGACAGATGGTAACCGTTGCATTTCCCATTTCAAATTTCTGTGCCAACAAGGCAAACATAGGCTTCCCCACAATATTGCTCCTACCCACAATAACCGCATGCCTGCCTGAAACTGAAATATCATAATGCCGTAAAATCTCTAAAACTCCATGGGGTGTGCAGGGTATAAAATTGGGATTCCCCTCTAACAATAAACCTAAATTTTCAGGGTGAAATCCGTCAACATCTTTATTAGGGGATACAGTATGGAGTATCGTTTTAGAATCCAAATGATTGGGTAAGGGCAGCTGTACTAGAATACCATGGGCCGAGGGATCATTGTTGAGCCTATCTATAAGTGTTAGCACATTTTCTTCATTGGATTTTGAATCTAATCGATAGGTTTGGCTTTCACAACTCAGTTTTTCAAATGCCCGGGCTTTATTGCGTACATACACCTGGGATGCCGGATCATCCCCTACAATAATAGCTGCTAACTTTGGAACGATACCAATTTTTTTTAATGATTGAACTCTTGGCTCTAATGCCAATCGAATGCTATCTGAAACAGGCTTACCCTTTAATAAGAGTGTTCCCATTTATTTTTTATCAGCCTCAATATCGTGAATTCTGTTTTCAATAAACTCCGTAATGGCAATGGTTTTGGCTTCAACTTTATCCACAAATTTCTTTTTCTCTTTTTTATAGGTAAACAGCTCATCCGTAATATTCATAGCTGCCAAAATTGCAATACGCAATTGCTGTGAATCATCAATACCTGAAGCCTTTATTTCTTCCATTTTTTCATCCACATAAGCGGCAACTTTCTCCAGATATTTTTGACCGGCAGCTGATCGTACCACATAATCCTGCCCCAGTATATTTACTTTTACAACTTTTGTTTTCATCATACCTATCCCTCCTTATCGTTGGGTAGCTCCATGAGCTTTTTTAAGAGAATTGAGGATTTTTTCTACATCAGCATCTACCTCAGTATCCGTTAGCGTTGTAGTCTCCGATTGAAACTTTAAAGAAAATGCCAAACTTTTATTATTATCCCCCACTTCATCAGCTTGATATACATCAAATAAAGAAATATTTTTCAGGGTATCTCCACCCTCTTTTTGAATTGTTTTAAGTAAGTCTTCGGCTGGCAAATCACGAGCAACCTGCAAGGCAATATCCCTACTCATACTTGGGAATGCCGGTGGTGAACTATACACCAACTTTTGGTTCTGCCATAACTCCCGTAAATTATGCAGTGAAAGGTCACATACCGTTGGATTTACCTTGAGATTATACTGCTGTAAAATCTTGCTGTCTGGAATTCCAACTTTTCCTATTTGGGTTTTACCTGAATAAATTTTAAGTGAATTCTGGAACCCAGATTCATTACCAATTTTAAACGACACATTTGCTATTCCAACAGATTGTAACATCTGAGATATTTCACCCTTACACCTAAATAAGTCCCTGTCTTCATAACTACGCCAATGAGATTGAGCCTCGCCATACCAAAGCAATCCCAAATGAAATTTTTCGTTAGTTCCGGTGGGGGATTTTTTTGACTGATTATGGATAGCACCAATTTCGAAAAGTTTAAATCCTTTCTCCTGCCTTTTTTCATTATAGGAGGCTGCCATTAATAATCCCGGAATAATTGAATTACGAATAAATGCCATATCCTGACTTAATGGATTTTTCAACTGAACCGCATCACCACCGGCAAAATGAAGGGTATCTTTTTCATGCTGTAAACTATTGGAATAATGCTCGTGAAATCCAATTGCCTGAAGCTGAGTTCTAAGCAGGGAATCTAATTTTTGGTCATCTTCTACAAATGAATTATACGACCCCGTGAACTGTGCGCTAGAGGGAATATTATCGTAGCCAATAACCCGAGCCACCTCTTCATATAAATCCACTTCCCGCTCTAAGTCATTTCTGAAAGACGGAATAATACACTGGAAACTTCCATTTTGTTTTGTATGCGTAATTTGCAGAGAAACAAAAATGTTTTCTATTTTATCTTTTGGAATATGTGTACCCAAAAGCGCTTCACATTTCTCTATTGAAAAATCAATAGTACGCTGCATTTTTTCAGCAGGATATTCATCAACCACCCCTTTGCATATTTCACCACCAGCTACTTCCACAATCAGGGCAGCCAATTGGTTAATTGCTGGGATGATACCATCCATATCTGTATCCCGTTCAAATCTTCTGGATGCCTCTGTTGAAAGGTCTAACACTTTTGCCCCTTTCCGCACCACTGTTGGACTGAAATAGGCACTTTCAATTAAAATATTGGTGGTACCATCATTTATTTCACTATTGATTCCGCCCATAATACCAGCAAGTGCGATAGGTTTATCACCATCACAAATGAGTAGGTGAAAATCTTTTAAATCTCTTTTTTCATTATCAAGGGTGGTTAATTTCTCCCCCTTTTTGGCATAGCGTACATTTATTTCATTACCCGAAATATTGTCAAGGTCAAATGTATGCATGGGATGCCCGGAATCCATGAGCACATAATTAGCTGCGTCCACAATATTGTTTATGCTGGACTGCCCAATAGATGTCATCCTATCA
>DTTG01000061.1 GCA_012964845.1 Fidelibacterota bacterium | reverse complement strand
ATGGCTTCCATTAATGCACCGGTACCTTTACCGTGAAGAATATGAATAAAACCCATTCCTGAAACAAGGGCAGAATCAAGATGCTTTTCAGTTTCTCGTAGTGCTTCATCAACGCGCATTCCCCTTAAATCAATTTGGAGTTTTGCAACCGAAGATGTTTTACTAATGGATATATTTGTTTTAGTGTCCAAATCTGAATTTTCAGAAGGTTCTGCGGCCTGAAGTTCTGCTAAATTTAGAGTAAGAGTAATCCCATTAACTTCTACCCGGACTCTATTTTTTTTATCAGGAAGATGAATTATTTTGCCTTTATTTTTTAGATGGGGAATATAAACAACACCTCCTTTTTTAACATCACCTTCCAGAAGTGGATTAATATTTTCCTCGCTTGTTTTATCCTGTTGCTGTAATTCTTCAAGTGTCTCTTGAAAATGTTCTTTTACCTTTTTAATGGTTTCTGTATCGGCTTGATTTGTACGGATTTCAGCAATAAGGTTCTCCGCATCCCGACGGGCAGATAAGATTATTTCTTCTGCTTCTAAAACAGCGTTGGACTTTGCTTTTTTATGGGCTTTATTAATTTCATTTTCTTTGCTGAATAATTGGGTTTCAATTTTTTCAAGTTTTTTTTCACGATGCTGCAAATCAATACGGAGGGATTCTGCTGCTAAGCGTTCTTTTTCCAGCTGTCCCAATATATTTTCAAGATTCACCGATCCATCTCCTACCAACTCCTTCGATCGATTAATAATATCATCACTCAGTCCCATTCGTTTTGAAATTTCCAATGCATAACTTGCGCCGGGGGTACCCAGCTGAAGTTCATAGGTAGGAGCCAGTGCCTCTGAATTGAAAATCATTCCCCCATTTATAATACCCTTTTCATCAGATGCCCACACTTTTAATGACCCCAAATGAGTGGTTGCAATAACCGTACAGTTTTTCTGTATTAAGGATTCCATGATTGCTCGGGACAAAGCTGCACCGGCATCTGGGTCTGTTCCTGTTCCCAATTCATCTAATAAAATGAGGGTGTTTTCATTGGCCTGCTCAACTATTGTAGCGAGATTCTGAATATGGGCTGAAAAAGTTGAGAGGTCATCCTCTATAGATTGCCGATCCCCAATATCTGCCATAAATTTTGTGTAAATGGGGAATTGAGCCTTATAAGCTGGAATAAATAATCCGCACTGTGCCATGAGTGCATATAAGCCAAGGCTTTTTAGTACCACCGTTTTACCCCCTGCATTCGGTCCGGATAAAAGCAAAATCTTTTCTTCATTTAGTTCTATATTTAAGGGGACAACCTCTTTCTCAGCCAAAGTGAAAAGGGGATTTTCAGCCTTATCTAATTTCAATTTTCCACTTTCATTCATATCTGGGCAAATAGCATTTATTTGATAGGCCAATTTCGCCATGGTATTGTGCTGATCAATATATTTTAAAATATTGAATGTTTCCTGAAGATCATTATAATATGGCTGAAAATAGGCAGTAAGCTCACGAAGTATGCGCTGTTTTTCTTCGGTAATGGCAAAGTGAAGTTCTGTTAAACGGTTATTTAATTCAATAATTTCCAAGGGTTCCACATAAGCAGTTTGCCCCGTAGAAGATTGGTCTTGAATTATACCTTTCACCTTTCTCTTTTGACTGATCTTAAGGGGTAAAACAGATCGACCGTTCCGAAAAACTATTTGATCTCCACCCAGCCAATTTTCCTGTTTTGCTCGTAAAAAAACTTTCTGCATGGTATCTTTAATGCTTCCTTCAGCCTTAGAAATTGAACGAGTGAGTCGTTTTAATTCTGGACTAGCATCATTTCTAATTTGGAAACTGTCATCAAATACATTTTCAATTTCCGCTTGACATTTTTTTAAATTAATTAAATTTTTTCCATTTACATGCCAAAGAGGGAAATCACTTTTTATTAAATACCGTTTTATTCTAGATGATAAAAGTAATAATTGATACAATTCTCGAAAGTTTTCAGGGGTAAGTTGAAATCCGCCTATATTCAGTGAGTCAATCCAGTTTGAAATATCCGGGATTGTTTCTAAGGGAAGTGGGTTTTTTCTTTGGAAAGCTGAAAGTAACTCATCACAATGGTCCTGAATATCAGAAATTTTCTGAATATTTATAGAGGGTGTTAGTTGAGTGAAAAAATCCTGATTAAGAAAACAGAGACAGTTATCCTTCAGCCAGGAACAAATAACATCAAAACCGGTATCCCTGTAAAATTCTGGGCTGCAAATTGAATCGTTTCGATTCATAAAAAGAAGTTTTACCTAAGGTTTATTTAATATTTTCTGCACATTTTTTTCAACAGAAATTTCTTTTATTTTTTCCTGAAATATTTCCAATTTATTATCCATAGGCATGGTTAAAATCACCAGCTCTTTTACATGGTCACAAATTTGGTACATGATAGATTCCCGTTCTAATTTCTGGCGAATGGTATACTCTTGATCCAGTTTAATAGGGAGAGCTTGAATAATGAAAATGAGAAGGCTGACAATGAGGAATCCTTTAAGAAGTCCTAAAAGCAGCCCCAATAAGCGGTTTAACCAACCCAGTAATACCAACTCAATAAATTTCTGTAATATTTTTGCGATGATTGTGATAACTATTACCGAAACGACAAATACTCCCAGGTATGCCGCAGTAACCTGCAGGGTTTCACCATCAATATAAGGTTGAAGATAGGGTATCAGTAAATTATGAAATTTAGACGCTAGAATGAAGCCGCCAACGAGACTGATGAGTCTCCCCATTTCTTCAATAAATCCATGACGAAAACCATTAAAAGTGAAAAATACCAGTATCAGACTTATTACAATATCAGGAGGTGTAATGGTCATGAACTTAGCTCCTCCTGGACAATTTTCTGAACTATTTTTCCATCTGCAGATCCGGCTAATTCTTGCATTGTCGCTCCCATAACCTTACCCATATCCTGCATTGATCCAGCTCCTGTATTTTTAACTATATTTTTCACTGTCTGTCTTATCTGTTCTTCAGATAATTGTTCTGGTAAATATTTTTCTAAAAGTGTTAGCTCAAATGCTTCTTTTTCAGCCAGATCATCCCTGCCGCCTTTTTGATATTGATCAATGGATTCCTTTAATTGTTTGGCAGCTGTTTTAAGTATTTTAGATGATTCCTCATCGGTTAATGTTTCCCCTTTGTCAATTTGAGCGGCTTTAATTTTACCGATAATATTTCTCAAGCCCATCATTTTCGCCTTTTCTCCGGCTTTCATGGCTATTTTTAATTCTTCTTGTAATTGGTCAAGCATGATTTTTCCTTAGATGAATTGGCAGTAAATTTACAGGGGATGGGTAGATGAGCCCAATGGAAATAGCTCACCCTTATCTTGTATTTCCAATAAAAAGTTGTCTAAATTAACGGTCTAATGAAACACTGCATTTTTCAATTAATACGAGTAATAAACGGGAGAATTTATCAAAATTAAATGCACCTAAACGGGTGCATTTTTTGATTTACAGAAAAAATATATGAAGCAAACCTTAGAGCAACTCATTAAACTGCAGGAAATAGACCAACGTCTCCTTGAAATAAAGGAGCATATGGGAGATTTGCCCGTAACAGTAGAGTCTCAGGAATTGGAGGTAGCTTCTCTTCAATCAGAAAATGAGCAAAAACAAAATCGAATTGGAGAGATTGAAAAGGATATTCGTCATCATGAAGCTGAAATAGAAGATTTTACAACCAAGCTGGGAAAATATAAAGAGCAGCTTTTCTTGGTAAAATCAAATAAAGAATATGATGCCATTAGTCAGGAAATTGACCATATGAAAGCAACAATTACTGAATCTGAAGATGTGCAGCTTAAATTTGAAGAGGAAAAAACGGAATTTGAGGAAAATATTAAACTCAATACCAATAAAATTGCAACGACTTCTGATTCGTTAACCAGTAACCGTGCTGACCTGCAATCTGCATTAGCTGAAACAACTCAAGAGAAGGAAGAATTAGAATCAAATAGGTCTATAATATTTGACAAAATTGAGCCATCTCTTTTAAATGCCTATGAGACCTTAAGAAATGCACGGGATGGTGTGGGAATGGTAAGTATAATAGGTAAGGCGTGTGGTGGCTGTTATAGTCAGCTTCCCCCTCAAACCGTTATTGAAATAAAAGAGAATAATAAAATTATTACCTGTCCAAATTGTAGTGTATTGCAATTTTGGGATGGTGCAGAAGAATAATTGAGGTTGGTGAAATGGTCGCCCTTCCTCCAGTAGGCGGAGGGGAGGAAAGTCCGAACTCCGCAGGACAAGGCGCCTCTTAAGAGGAGGGTCTCGCTAATTGGTGAGAACGGCAAGTGCAGCAGAAAGTAAACATCTCAGTCTTGTATTGAGAAATAGGTGAAATGGTGGTGTAAGAGACCACCAGTATTTATGGAAACATGAATAGCTGGGTAAACCCCGCCTGGAGCAAGATCAAGCAATCCAGTGTAGTTCGCACGTTACGGATGGGTAGATCGCATGAACTCGATCGCGAGGTCGAGACCAGATGAATGACCATTATTCGGCAGCTGCCGGAAACAGAATTCGGCTTATGATCCAACCTCATACATTTTTATATGATTGAACCAGAATGGAAATTTAAATCAGTCAATGAAGACTGTGTCAATCAGGTAGCGGAGACTTTCAGTCTGCCACATACTATTGCACGGGTTATGAGTCTCAGAGGTATTAATTCGAGAGCAGAATCCAAAGATTTCTTTTATCCTGATATTAACCACATGCATGATCCCTTTCTCATGGCGGATATGGATAAGGCTGTGGAGCGGATATTAAGAGCAATTTCAGATAAGAAAACCATCCTCATTTTTGGTGATTATGATGTGGATGGCACTACCTCGGCTGCATTTCTAACACTGTTCTTCAGATCAATTAATGTAGAATCCCACTATTATATTCCCTGCCGGGAAAAAGAAGGGTATGGAATTTCCACACAAGGAATTGACTATGCAAAATATATAGGTGCTGATATTTTCATTTCCTGTGATTGTGGAATAAATGCCTTTGAAAAAGTTGCCTATGCCAATGAAAAAGAATTAGATGTAATCATCACCGATCATCATAAACCAGATAAAACGCTTCCTGATGCCTATGCAATTGTAAATCCAAATAGGTTTGATTGCACATATCCATTTAAGGGTTTATGCGGGGCAAGCGTGGCATTTAAATTGGCGCTGGCGATTTGCGAAAAAGGGGGATATGACCCTAGTTATGCCTGGGAAAACTCTGATGTTGTGACATTGGGAATTGCCGCCGATTTGGTACCAATCCAAGATGAAAATAGAATCATTGTTCGCCATGGCATCCAACAAATGAAAAAAAAGACCAATCTGGGTATAACGGCTCTTCAAAAAACAGGGGGATTATTAGGAAAAGAAATTACCGTAGGAAGGCTTGTTTTTTGGGTAGCGCCCAAAATTAATGCGGCTGGCAGATTGGGTGATGCATCCCGTGCTGTGAAACTCCTTACGACACAGAACCCTGTTTTAGCCAAAGAAATTGCAGAGGAATTAGAAGTAGAAAATAACCGCCGTAAAGATATCACCTTACAAATTACCAATGATGCCCTCTACATGGTTAAAACCAATTGTGATCTTGAAAATGAAAATGCCATCGTTTTGGGTCATAAAAATTGGCACGCAGGGGTAATAGGAATTGTTGCTTCACGCATCAAAGAAACATTTGCCCGACCAGCTATTATCATGTCTCTAGATGATATTGAATGCAAAGGCTCCTGCAGGAGTATTGGGGGATTTGATATGGTGGATGCTCTGAGAGAATGTAAAGAATTCTTAACTGGATTTGGCGGTCACCCCATTGCAGCAGGGCTTTCAATGAATTCTGGTGATTTTAACTCATTTAAGAAAAAATTTATTCAAGTGGCAAACGACAAAATTTCAACGGATGATTTAATTCCCACAATTTATGTAGATTCAATATTAAATTTAGAAGAATTAAACAGTCGTATGATTAAGTTTTTAAATGCCATGGAACCTTATGGTCCTGGGAATATGCGTCCGGTTTTTGTGACCAATAATTTATCCATTGATGGTATCCCAAAATTGTTGGGAAGGGATCAGAATACATTAAAATTTTCCGTGAAACAAAATAAAACGCCATTTGAGTCCATCGGATTTAATATGGCTGAACATTATGAAAAACTCATACAGAATGCACCAATTGATATTGCCTATGTTGTGGGTGAGAATTATTGGAATGGACAAAGAACAATTCAACTTGAACTTAAAGATATTAAATTGAGTAAAAATTATGCCTAATCCATATATTTCCGGAACTGGATTTTATCTGCCCCCACGCATAGTTACAAACGATGAGCTTTCATCCTATATGGATACCACTGATGAGTGGATCCAAGAACGGACGGGTATAAAAGAGCGTCGCTATGTGGAAAAAGGAGTAGGTCCATCAGATTTGGCTATTCCGGCAACGGAGCAGGCTTTGAAAGCTGCCGGGCTAACCGTCAGTGATATAGATTTTATTATATTTGCAACATCAACACCAGACTTTTACGCTCCAGGATCTGGCTGTGTTCTGCAGGAAAAAATGGGTTTTAATGAAATTGGCGCCCTGGATATTCGGGTGCAATGTTCAGGCTTTATATATGGTTTGTCCATTGCTGAACAGTATATTCGAACCGGAAACTTCAAAAATATTCTGCTCATTGGGGCAGAGGTGCAGTCCACCGCAATGAATTTAACAGATGAAGGTAGAGATACTGCCATAATATTTGGAGATGGATCTGGCGCTGCCATAATTTCAGCTACGGAGGAGAATAAAGGAATTCTATCCACCCACATGCATTCAGAGGGGAAATATCTAAAAGAGTTGTGGTTAGAGGCACCAGCATCTAATGCCGGACATCCCAGAATCACCAGGGAAGTGTTAGATGAAGGAAAACAGTATTTAAAAATGAATGGGAAAGAAGTTTTCAGGCATGCGATCACCCGTTTTCCGGAAGTTATTAATGAAGCATTGGAAGCAAATAACCTCACATCAGAAAATATTAATTTGCTCATACCCCATCAGGCAAATCTCCGCATAACCCAAATGGTGCAGAAGAGATTGGGTTTGAGCAATGATCAAGTATTTTCTAATATCCATAAATATGGCAATACAACCGCAGCTACAATACCTATTGCCCTGGCAGAAGCCTTTAATGAAGGTAGAATTAAGGAGGGTGACATATTGGTTTTAGCTGCCTTTGGTGCTGGATTTACTTGGGCATCGGCAATAATGAAATGGTAATAACAAAAAAATAAATAGAGAAAAATGGAAGATTTATATTTTACAGAAGAGCATAAAATGCTCAGAGACATGGTTCGGGATTTTGCCAGAAATGAAGTTAAACCCCTTGCCCAGGAACTTGATGAGAAGGGAGGTTTCCCATATGAGTCCGTGAAAAAAATGGCTGAACTGGGACTCATGGGAATTCCCTGGGATGAAAAATATGGCGGTACGGGCATGGACACCATGGCATTGGTGATCGCCATTGAAGAAATTGGAAAGGTTTGCCCATCAACCAGCGCTACTATGATGGCGCACACCAGTTTGGGTACAGCACCCATTGCTATTTTTGGCACCGAAGAGCAAAAGGAACGCTATTTGCCAGGATTGGCTTCTGGAAAGAAAATAGGTGCATTCGGACTCACCGAGCCCAATGCGGGAAGTGATGCCGGAAATACCCAAACCCGTGCTGTTTTAAATGGTGATGAATATATTGTGAATGGTGAAAAAGCTTTTTGTACCAATGCCGGAGAAGCAGCAGTTATGATTTTTACTGCTGTAATGGTTGAGGATGGTGAAGAGAAGGGTATCAGCGCATTTGTTATAGATGCGGATACGGAAGGTATGTCTCTCAATCCTCCGGAAAAGAAAATGGGCTGGTGTGGTTCTGATACCCGTTCTGTATTTTTCAAGGACATGCACATTCCCAAGTCCGCTGTATTAGGCAATCCATCTAAGGGATTTAAACAATTTCTGAAAACACTAACCGGTGGTAGAATTACTATTGGGGCTTTGGGAATTGGAACCGCCCAGGGTGCCTTTGCCAGAGCTTTGGCATATTCACAAGAACGGGAAGCATTTGGAAAGCCCATCCATAAATTTCAGGGGGTATCCTTTAAATTATCAGATATGGCAACACAGATAGAAGCTGCCCGTCATTTGGTTTATTATGCCGCCTGGAAAAAGGATCGAGGTTTACCGGTAATTAAGGAGGCTGCAATGGCTAAACTATTTTCCAGTGAAACAGCCATGATGGTAACCACTGAAGCCATTCAGGTTTTGGGAGGCTATGGCTATATTAAAGAATACGATGTAGAACGCTTTTTTCGGGATGCCAAAATTTTGGAAATTGGGGAAGGAACCAGTGAAATTCAGCGCATGATTATTGCCAGGGAATTAATCAATTCTGTGCAACCCGTATGATAACTGTCAATTTGGAAAGTGATGGCGTTGATCTGCCTGAAATCGATGGTAATTGGATATCTGGAATTTGTGAAAATATCCTAACAGATTTTGAGCATTCAGAAGCAGCTTTAACAATTATTTTTTCCACCGATACAAAACTTAGAAAATTGAAAAAAGAGTATTTTTCTGTAGATATGTTAACGGATACAATATCATTCAATTTAGAAGATAAGGGTGAGGCTATCGATGGCGAAATTTATATCAGTTTAAAGAGAGTATCCGAAAATGCAAAAACTTTTGAGCAGGATTTTGACAAAGAATGTAAGCGAGTCATTATACACAGCGTTCTTCACTTATTAGGGTTTGACGATCAAACTTCAGAAGAAAAAACAAAAATGACTCAATTAGAAGATTATTATCTTTCAAGCACAATTAGTGCAGACCAAATCTAAGCAGTGGAATATATAATCATTTTTATTTTTCTGCTGATTCTATCGGCATTCTTTTCAGGAACGGAAACGGCTTATTTTCATATCCGTAAACATAGGAAAGAAACTCCCGAAAAAATAAAGTCAGTTTTAGATTCTCCTCAACGTCTGTTGGTATCGCTTTTAACAGGCAATACAATTGTCAATGTTTCCATCGCATCCTTGGCAGCCTATATCACTGCAGGTTTCGCAGATGATTATACCTGGAGTAAGTCAACGCTCATTTTAATGGAGGTGTTGGTAGTATCGGTTGTAGTATTAATTTTTGGGGAGATTTTGCCAAAAATGATTGCCATAAAATATTCCAAAGAATATGCTTTAAAAATGTACACTCCCCTAAAAATAATGATGTTCATTTTAAGTCCCATAGCGCAAGGGTTCAATGCTATTACCAATGTGGTAATTAAAATTATTCCCTTCAGAAAAGAAAAGATTTTTGATTCAGAAGAAGAGCTGAAAATTTTAGCAGAATTGGGGGAAGAAGAAGGAACTTTGCAGGAAGAGGAGTCAGATATGATTCAATCCATTTTCGACTTTAAGGAAAAAACAGTGGGTGAAATTATTACGCCCCGGGTGGATATTGTGTCATTAAAATCTGATGAAAGTATAGACAAGGCAATGGATATAATTGGAGAACGTCAATTTTCAAAAATCCCCATTTATAAAGATACTATTGATAATATAAAGGGAATTCTATACGCCAAAGATATTATTCCCTACCTCATGGGTTCTCGCCCCAATGTTAATCTTCAAACTTTAGCACGACAGCCATTTTTTGTACCTGAAACCAAGCCCATTGATGATTTAATGGAAGAGTTTAAATTGCGAAAAACCAGCATTGCTATTGTGGTGGATGAGTGGGGTGGTACGGAGGGATTGGTCACTTTAGAGGATGTTGTGGAAGAGGTCATGGGTGAAATTCGTGATCCCTATGATCAGGAGGAGTCCAATGTATTGAAGCAATCCGATGGTAGTTTTATTGTGGATGGTTCAATTACCATTTATGATTTAGAAGAAGAGACAGATATTGAATTTCCTGAAGACCGGGACTACGATACCCTGGGCGGATTTATTTTGGATATTTTAACAGACATTCCCCAAACGGGCGAACAGGTGGAATTTAATGATATGGTTTTCACCGTTCAAACGGTTGAGAATAACCGAATTGGTAAAATAAAAATTCAGATTAATTCTTGAAAGAAATCATTAATAAACAAGCCGCAATAAATTTTGATGAGCTCATTGAAGTCCTGCGCCGTTTACGGGCTCCCGATGGCTGTCCGTGGGATCGAGAACAGACATCTGAATCACTCGTACCCTATCTTTTAGAAGAAACCTATGAAATTATAGAAGCCATTGAAGGAGGGGATGCTGAAACTCTTAAGGAAGAATTAGGCGATTTAACCCTGCATATACTCTTTCAGGCTGAGCTTGCCCGGGAAGCAGGACAATTTGAAATTGCAGACTCTATTAAACATATTTCTGAAAAACTCATTCGTCGTCACCCCCACGTTTTTGATACACAAAATGGCAATCAGGATAGCGACCTCAATATGTCCTGGGAGAAAGCCAAACAGAAGGAAAAAAAACGGGAAAATTTATTAGATGGTGTTCCTAAAAAATTACCGGCATTAAACCGTGCCCGGCGAATTCAGGAAAAAGCCGCCAATGTGGGTTTTGATTGGAAGGATATTCAGCCCGTATGGGATAAGGTGGAAGAGGAGTTGGAAGAATTGAGGGAGGTGGTAGCCGAAAAAGATCCTGAACGAATAAAAGATGAAATGGGTGATGTATTATTTTCTCTGGTAAACTTGAGCCGCTTTTTGGATATAAGTGCAGAGGATGCCTTACGAATGACTATATCCAAATTTGAGCATAGGTTTGCCAAAGTAGAGAAAGAATTAAAGAAAAGAGGTAAAGAGTTCTCAGATTCCAATTTAGAAGAGATGGATGAAATTTGGAATGAGGTGAAAAAAAGTTCTATTTAATAAACTAGGCACTCATTTGGTACAAAAATACCTCTCGTTTAGTGAGGGGAATTAAGGAGTACACCCGACAGGATTCGAACCTGTAACCACTGGAACCGAAATCCAGTGCTCTATCCAGTTGAGCCACGGGTGCAATAATTTAATAGCATCAACCAATAGATCATTTTATCATTAACAAACTTTGTGGAGGCGGCGGGAGTTGAACCCGCGTCCGAATAAATCGTTCAGTCAGCGTCTACATGTTTAGGCTGTGTTCAAGGTCTTGCCCGATGATTGTGAACAGCCTCAGTCCCACCGGACCAGCCTGTACCCCGAAGGGATCTTGACCAACACTACCAGGCGCAGAGTTGGAGCAGTTTACTTTTAATGATATCTCAGAAACAGGCGGTAAACGCGCCCGTTAGGAGATAGCTGCCGTCAATTAAGCGGCAGCAGCGTAGCCGTAATCGGCATTTAAGGTTGTTTCCCGGATGATTAAGGAGGTAAACCAGAAATCCTCCACATGCGGCTAAAAGGTCGAATAAACCCGTCGAAACCAAGACGCCCCCAAAGATGTCAAAAAGCATTAGACTAAATTTACAGTCAGTAATGGGTGCATTTTTATAAAAAACTATATCTTTTAATTGGACAGAATTCCATAAACCTAATAAATTTCTAAGCTGTATTCGAACTGGTATATTTAATTTTGATTATGTTAGATTACTCTGTTTGGACACAATTAAGTC
>DTTG01000060.1 GCA_012964845.1 Fidelibacterota bacterium | reverse complement strand
CTATTAGAACATTTTGGGGGAGATTTCCCTCTTTGGCTGGCTCCAAAACAGGTGATAATTTTACCTATTTCAGATAAGTATTTATCCTATGCGAATGAATTAGAGAATAAACTTTTCGAGAATGATATTAGGGTGTCTGTTGATGGCAGAAGCGAAAAAATGGGTGCTAAAATACGGGATGCTGAGATTAATAAAATACCCATTATGCTGATTGTGGGTGAAAAAGAAGAAAATGATGGCAGCGCTTCAGTAAGAAGACGCCATACCGGTGATCTAGGTTCTACATCTGTAGATAAATTGATTCCGGAAATTGTAGAAGAAATAATAAATAGAAGGAGGGCTTAGTATAGCGAAAGATAAGAACGAACCCCGCATAAATGAAGATATTAGGGTACCACGGGTAAGGCTAATTGACGAAGGGGGAAATCAGGCTGGAGTTGTTACAATTAAGGACGCTCTGTATAAAGCCGAACAAGCAGGACTAGATTTAGTTGAAATTGCTCAGAAAGTAGATCCGCCAGTATGTAAAATACTGGATTTCGGGAAATATCGGTATGAGATTCAAAAGCAGAAAAAAATTAATAAAAAGAAGCAGCATGTGGTTCAGGTTAAAGAAATCAGAATTAGACCAAATACCGGCGATCATGATTTGCTTACAAAGCTAAATAAAGCACAGAAATTTATAGCATCCGGTGCAAAATTAAAAGTTACAGTTATGTTTAGAGGCCGGGAAATGTCACGGAAGGAAGCCGGAATTGCTCTGTTGAAGCGCGTGACAGATATATTAGAAGATGTTGCAAAAATTGATAAAGCTGCCAGTATGGAAGGTAGGCGAATGTCAATCATACTAAGCCCAAGATAAAAGGAGTAAAAAGATGCCAAAAATGAAAACAAAAAGAAGCGCTGCAAAGCGATTCAGAAAAACGGGCTCGGGCAAAATAACCTACAATAAGTCAGGGAATAGACACCTGTCTACAAAAAAAAGTTCGAAGCGGAAGAGGCGTCTCCGTAAGGACACTTGTCTTAGCAAGGCTATGACGAGTAGAACCAGAAAAATGATTCAATAAATTAGGAGAGAATCATGCCTAGAGCAAACAGTACAGTACCAAGACACCGGCGACACCGTAAAATTGTCAAATTGGCAAAAGGGTATTATGGTGCTAGAAAATCAAACTTCAGATCGGCGAAAGATGCGGTTCAAAAAGCGTGGCAATACGCCTATAGAGATCGTAGAGTAAATAAGCGAAATTTTCGCAGACTTTGGATTGTCAGAATTAATGCAGCTGTGCGACAGCATGGATTATCCTATTCACAATTTATCTCAGCCTTGAAAGCGAAGGATATCGAACTGAATCGGAAAACCCTTGCCCACATGGCTGTACATGATCCAGAGGGATTTGCAGCAGTAGTAGACTCTGTAAAATAGCTTCTGTGTCCATTACTGATCAGATACAGAAAGTCAGGGCTGAATTCAGTTCTGACTTGGAAAGCCTGTCCTCTGAAAATGGTGTTTTAGATCAAATCCGTATAAAATATCTGGGACGGAAAGGACTGGTTGCCAGCCTTTTCATCCAAATGGGTACGGTGGCTGCTGATGAACGCCCAAAAATGGGTCAGGTTCTTAATGAACTCAAATCTGATATTACTGCTGAGATTGATGGTATAAGCTCCACTGTTTCGGACAGTAGTAAATCTGCAACTCCCCATATTGATTATACCCTTCCAGGAGACCCAATTCCGGTAGGCAGTATTCATCCTCTAACGCAGGTGATGGAAGAGATAAAGTCCATTTTCCTGCGCCTGGGTTTTTCCATTGCCTACGGACCAGAAATTGATACGGATTTCTACAATTTTGAAGCATTAAATATTCCCAAGCATCATCCCGCCCGGGATATGCAGGATACCTTCTACATCACAGATAATGTGCTTCTGAGAACCCACACCTCTGACACCCAAATTCATTTTATGGAAAACCATGAGCCTCCGGTGCGAATTATTGCCCCAGGGAGAGTGTACCGTAATGAAGATGTGAGTGTTCGGAGCTATTGTTTATTTCACCAAATAGAAGGATTGTATGTGGATTCAAAAGTAACCTTTGCAGAATTAAAGGGTACCTTGGATTATTTTGCCAGAGAGTTATTTGGCCAGAATGTTAAGACGCGTTTTCGCCCCAGTTATTTTCCATTTACTGAGCCCAGCGCTGAGATGGACGTCTCTTGTATTTTCTGTAAAGGAAAAGGATGTGGCATCTGTAAAAAAACAGGATGGTTAGAAATCCTAGGCTGTGGAATGGTAGATCCTGAAGTATATAAATCGGTGAATTATGACCCTGAAAAATGGACAGGTTTTGCATTTGGCATGGGAATTGAACGCATGGCAATGCTGAAATATGGCGTACAGGATATTCGTCTTTTCTATAGTGGTGATATTAGGTTTTTGAGGCAATTCTGATGAAAGTTTCCCTAAATTGGCTCAAAGATTACTTGGATGTATCCGGGACTGCTGAAGAAATTTCTGATACGCTTACTGCATTAGGTCTTGAAGCCTCTTATGAAATTACGGGAAAAAGTTTTACTGGAATTGTATTGGGAAAAGTTATTGAATGTGGTCCCCATGAAAATGCGGACAAATTATCTGTATGTGAGGTGGATATTGGAGATGAAGAAAATTACACTATAGTTTGTGGTGCCCCCAATGTAAAAAGTGGAATTCATGTGCCCGTAGCAAAAGTGGGAGCTACACTTAATAATGGTGATTTCAAAATTAAACAGGCAAAACTGAGAGGGGTTGAATCTAGTGGAATGATTTGCTCTGAAAGGGAATTGGCTATTAGCGATGAGCATGAGGGCATCATGATTCTTGACACCAAAGCAGAAATAGGTACCCCCATTGAAGAAATTCTCACATTTAAGGAAGACACCCTCTTTGAAATTGACCTTACACCCAATAGAGGAGACTGCCTCAGCCATTTAGGTGTTGCACGGGAACT
>DTTG01000059.1 GCA_012964845.1 Fidelibacterota bacterium | reverse complement strand
GCGCATTCTAATTCAAAATCCAGTTTTTCTGTATGGCGTGATAATACGGGGAAATATCCCTCTCCAAAAACGGCATGGTGATTGGTAAAATAAAAAATGGGGATTTCATCAAACTCAGGGATCATTTCCAGCCCCCGGTTTCGCCGGGCTGTTGCCACATGCTGCCGGAATGCGTATGCATCCCGTACTGATGGTGGATTGGGAACGGGCGAAATTAACTCCACATCTTCAGCAGATATTGTAGGACTTCCATCTTCCATGGCTGCCATCGCTAATTGCAATTGCTCTTCCCCACCTTGGAGAAATTCCAGCATATTGTCTGCAATATGGACATCCAAAGCATGGAGGTCATAGATTTTCCCCTCTTCAAATGCCCCAAATTTTATATTTCCATTTTTTTTATAACTGATAAGTTTCATTTAATTTCCTATATAATATTGTAAAAATTAATTCAACCAACTCAATGGATAATTTTTATCATCAATCCCTAAGGCTGCTTCAGTTACATGTAAGGGTTTGAAGGTGTCAATCATTACTGCCAGTTCATCGGTTTTCTTTTTGCCAATTGAACTTTCATACTTCCCCGGCTGTGGTCCGTGGGGAAGTCCCATGGGGTGCAAGGTAATGGACTCTGCCTGAATTCCCTGACGGCTCATGAAATCCCCCTTGGAGTAATAAATGACCTCATCTGAATCCACATTGGAATGGGGATAGGGCGCGGGAATTGAATCAGGATGAAAATCAAATAATCGAGGTACAAAGGAGCAGATGACAAATCCGTTGGCTTGGAATGTCTGATGCACCGGCGGTGGTTGGTGAATGCTCCCCACGATGGGCTCAAAATCGTGAATGCTCATACTCCAGGGGAAATAATAACCATCCCACCCCACCACATCACAGGGATGATGGGCATAGGTGTATTCCTGAATTCCACCTTGAGTTTTAACTTTCACCAGACACTCATCATTATTGGTAATAGGATCCTGTAATACCGGTACTTGAATATCCCGTTCACAAAATGGGGAATGCTCCAGTAACTGGCCAAATCGATTGCGGTAGCGATTAGGAGTTTCAACAGGTCCTGCCGATTCTATAACCAGCATGCGAACCGTTTCTGATGGACTCATTTGCCAAATTACACCTCGAGGTATCACCATATAATCACCAGATTTAATCTGTAAAGTACCAAAGTTAGAAATGAGCTTACCTTCCCCGGACTGAATATACAGCACCTCATCGGCAGTTCCATTTCGATAGCAATACTCCATGTTTTCGGTAATAGTGGCAACTGAAATAGTAATATCCGGATTGAAGAATAGGGGCATTCTGGCAGAAAGGGCGTCACCGGAAGAATCTAAATTGGCAGTGGTAATATGTCGGGCTCTGTGTTTGCTTTCGGCTTTGATTAATTCCTGTTTAATGAGCTCACCCACTTTAGAAATTTTGGTTGGTCGCTGTAAATGGTAGAGATTGCTGTACATACCAGAAAATCCTTCACGGCTCACCAATTCTTCATAGTAAATACTCCCGTCTTCCTTTTTAAAGGCAGTATGCCGCTTGGCTGGAATTTTTCCCTGTTTGTGGTAAAAAGGCATTTTAGAAAAGGAAACTTGAAATTGGAAATTGGAAATTTTTCTGTTTTTTTAAATCTTCTATCATTAAAGGTTTCCTCTCAGTTCTTGTTCACGTTCTATAGACTCAAACAATGCCTGAAAATTCCCCTGCCCAAATCCACGGGAGCCCTTCCGTTGGATAATTTCGATAAATAATGTTGGGCGATCTTCTAAAGGTTTGGTAAACAATTGCAGGAGATATCCTTCCTCATCTCTGTCCACCAGAATCTTTAATTTTTTCAATACAGCCATATCCTCATCAATGGGGCCAACTCTCTTTTCCAAATCATCATAGTAGGTATCTGGGACATCCAGAAAGTCCACGCCATTTGCCCGCAAAGCTGTAATTGATTTTATAATATCATCGGTTAAAATTGCCACATGTTGCACGCCGGCACCTTCATTAAAATCTAGGTATTCTTCTATTTGGGATTTTTTTATACCACTTGCCGGTTCATTAATAGGGAGTTTTACCCGCCAGTTTTTTGAGCGAACCACAATTGATTTCAGGGATGAATATTGCGTACTGATATCCGTTTCATCAAAGCGAACGAAAGTGGTAAATCCAAAAATTCTTTCGTAAAATTCCTGCCATTCATCCATCTTGCCCGTTTCTACATTTCCTACCACATGGTCAATGGTAATGAGAGCCGTATCGGGGCATGAGATATCAGGGAGATTTAATGGTGAAAATCCCGGTGCCCATAATCCAGAATAATTGGAATCATAAATAAAGGAATGAATAGTGTCGCCGTAAGTTTTAATGGAGGACTGGCCAAATTCACTATTTTCATCTTTGGTGATGGTAGGTTCATCAACTCCTTTAGCGCCCCGTGATAAACAGGAATCATAAGCCGTTTTGTCGCAATCAACGGAAAAGGCAATATCATAAATTCCATCGCCATGTTTTTTCAGCCAATCAGATCCGGGATGCTCCGAATTAAGTGGAGTGGTAAATACAAAGTATTGGCGATTCTTTTTCAGAACGTAGGATACTTTTTCCCGAACACCTGTTTCAGGTCCACAGTAGGCATGGGGTTCAAATCCAAAGGCAGATCTGTAATAATAAACAGCCTGTTTGGCGTTGCCTACTAGATATTCCACATGATGAAAATCATGAATGGGAAAATATTCAGTGCCGTTCCATTCAGTTGATAAATATGCCATTTATTTAATTGTTAGCGATTTATTATTAATGATTAACTGGTTTATAGTTGTTTATGAATTTACTTTCTTGTACCCAAAAATTAAGAAAATTCTTTATCATTAAAATAACAATAAATTTTCGATAGCCTCAGCCACTTTTTCCGCATTTGGTAGATACCGTTCTTCTAAGATTGAGTTTAAGGGAATCGCCGGTACATTCTCCGCCCCAACGACTGTCACCGGTGCATC
>DTTG01000058.1 GCA_012964845.1 Fidelibacterota bacterium | reverse complement strand
TAATTTCTTTGTAAATATTATCTCGATAAAAATCTCTCTTTAGCCGAGATCATTAATTCAATTAAATAAGTATTAATACTTATTTCTCTACCAAAAGTCAAATTAAACTTCCCTACCCGTTTTGTTAATGAAAGCTTCTTGGTGAACAATATCCATATACAAATTCACAGTGTTTTTCTATCTATTATATTCTTAATTCCGGGGTGGTGGAAATGGGGATTCGCTTTTCTCAATGGAAAATGAATAATATAATTATAGCTCATTGATAATTAATTCAGTATTTCGCTGGGAGTATCAACCTGGATCCACCTTTTATTTTGTATGGACAAGAAATGTAGAGGAAAGTACATCTGAGAGGAATCTTGATGTTATCAGGAATACTGTAGACCTCTTAAAATCACAATCAAACAATAATATTGCAATAAAATTAACCTATTGGATTGACTAAATGAATTTTGAAATGGAATATCGCCGCCTGGGGAAATCGGGCTTGAAAGTCAGTGTTTTTTCTTTTGGATCCTGGGTTACATTTAGTAATCAATTAAATGAAAAAGCCGCAACAGAATTGATGGAGTATGCCTATGATAATGGTATAAATTTCTTCGATAATGCTGAGATTTATGCCAATGGAAATTCCGAAATAATTATGGGGAAAATCCTCAAAAAGACTGGATGGAGCAGAGATACTTATATTCTCTCCAGCAAAGTATTTTGGGGTGGGGAGAAACCAACCCAAATTGGATTAAGTCGAAAACATATTACAGATGGCTGCCACGCTGCCCTGAAGCGCTTGCAGGTGGAATATATTGACCTATTTTTCTGCCATCGCCCCGACCCTGAAACTCCCATCGAAGAAACGGTGCGGGCAATGGATGTACTCATTCAGCAGGGAAAAGTCCTTTATTGGGGTACCTCTGAATGGGAAGCCGAACAAATTACTGAAGCTTATGAAATTGCAGAAAAATTTAATCTTACACCCCCAACTATGGAGCAGCCCGAATATAATTTGTTTAATCGTGGGAAAATAGAGAAAGACTACCTGCCCCTGTATAAAAAATATGGACTGGGAACTACCATCTGGTCACCCCTGGCTTCGGGGCTGCTCACCGGAAAGTACAACCATGGTTTCCCTTCTAATTCACGAGTTTATGTGAAAGGCTATGAATGGCTGAAGGAGCAGTTTGAGTCGGATGAAACCATTCAGAAAATTGGGAAAGTGAAAGAATTGCAGCCCATTGCAGAACGCCTTGAGATTTCATTGACTCAGCTAGCTTTAGGCTATTGCCTAAAAAACCCCAATGTAAGCACCATTATCTTAGGAGCATCAAAGAAAGAGCAATTAAAGGAAAATTTAGGCACATTAAGCATAGTGGATAAGATTACAGATAGTACAATTAAAGATATAAACAAAGTATTGGATAAATGAATATTCCGGTGAAAATATGCGGTATTACATCCCTTAAGGATGCCAAAATAGCTGTAAATTATGGGGCATCTGCAATTGGGCTAATTTTCTTTCAGGGCAGTCCACGTTATGTTGATCCTGGAAAAGTAAAGAATTGGATTTTGGATATCCCGAAAAATGTCAAAAAAGTGGGTGTGTTTGTAAATGAAAAAATTGAAAATATCCATAGTATTGTAAGGGATCTAAATCTGGATTTTATTCAGTTGCATGGGCATGAGTCTCCTGATTATTGTGATCAAATGATAAAACCAGTAATTAAGGTATTTCGGGTAGGTGATGATTTTGATTCCAATGTTTTGAAAGATTATCAAGTGGCAGCCTTTTTATTTGACACCTACCAAAAAGGGAGGCCTGGTGGTACAGGTGAAAACTTTAACTGGGATTTAATTGCTGACCTGAAAACAAATGCTCCAATTATTTTATCGGGAGGATTGAATGCAGGCAATATTTTAGATGGTATTAAAGCGGTTAATCCCTCAGCTGTGGATATAAATAGTGGAGTAGAATCTATTCCGGGGATTAAGGATGGGTGGAAGGTTGAAAACATTTTTTCTAAATTGGAAAATACTAAAGGACATGGTGAATTATTCTAATGTTAATTATTTCGTGGGAATAACAGGTGCCTTATAATCAACCAGATAATCGTGGGCATTTTGAAAAGTTCGGCGGAAAGTTTGTTCCGGAGACTTTAATTCCAGCCATAAACGAGCTGGAGCAGCTTTACTCTGAAGTCAAAGATGATCCGCTATTTCAGGATGAACTATCCTCTCTATTAAAACATTATTCAGGTCGTCCAACTCCCCTTTATTTTGCCAAACGAATTTCTGAAGAACTGGGATTTAATATATATCTTAAACGGGAAGATTTAAACCATACTGGCGCTCATAAAATCAATAATGCACTGGGACAGATTCTATTGGCAAGGCGAATGGGAAAGACACGAATTATTGCAGAAACCGGCGCTGGAATGCATGGAGTTGCCACTGCTACGGTTGCGGCTCAATTCGGATTGGAGTGCATTGTCTATATGGGCGAAGAAGATATCCGTCGTCAGAAGCTTAATGTTTTCAAGATGAATTTGTTAGGGGCAGAGGTTCGTCCCGTATCTTCCGGTAGTAAAACATTGAAAGATGCTACAAATGAAGCCATCCGGGATTGGGTCACCAATGTGGAAAACACCTATTACTTAATTGGCTCTGTGGTAGGTCCCCACCCTTACCCTATGATGGTGCGGGATTTTCAGTCTATTATTGGCAGAGAAACAAAAGTACAATTTGCCAATAGCCAAGAGCCAAGAGCCAAGAGGCAAGAGTTACCTAATGTGCTCATCGCTTGCGTTGGTGGTGGATCAAATGCCATTGGTATGTTCTATCCATTCTTAGAGGAAGATATTCGGCTGGTAGGGGTAGAGGCCGCTGGGCTGGGTGTGGAAACCAATGATCATGCAGCTACTATGACCAAAGGCGAATTTGGAGTTCTCCATGGGTCTGCCAGTTATTTACTGCAAACTGAAGATGGACAGATAAAATTGCCCCATTCAGTTTCCGCTGGATTGGATTACCCCGG
>DTTG01000057.1 GCA_012964845.1 Fidelibacterota bacterium | reverse complement strand
TAATATTCACCCCTTCATTCATTGTTACAGCCAATGGTTGGGCACCACCCATTCCACCAAGTCCACCTGTAAGAGTAAGTGTTCCTTTTAAGGTACCACCAAATTTTTGCTTTCCCAGCTCCGCCAGGGTTTCGTAGGTACCTTGTAAAATTCCCTGGGTACCGATATAGATCCAACTCCCGGCAGTCATTTGGCCATACATCATCAACCCTTTTTTGTCCAATTCCCGAAAGTGTTCCCAATTTGCCCAATTGGGAACTAACATAGAATTTGAAATGAGTACCCGTGGCGAATGGGTATGGGTTTTGAATACTGCAACAGGTTTCCCAGACTGGATGAGTAGTGTCTCATCATTTTCCAATTTTTTCAAACTTTCCAGAATTGCGTCAAACGCTTCCCAATTCCTAGCAGCTTTTCCTAAGCCTCCATAGACAATAAGTTCATCGGGATTTTCAGCATTGTCCGGATCTAAATTATTTTGAATCATCCTATAAGCAGCTTCCTGATGCCAACCTTTACAACTCAAAGTTGTCCCTGTAGGTGCTTTAACTAATCTGGCTTTAGCCATAATTTAATTTTCCATAATTTTATTAATCAAATGTGGGATGTCCCAAGGCATCATTAATGGGCTGAAACCAGTCTAGATTATTTTTATGTGAATCCCATGAAAAGATACTCACTCCCTTAAACCCATTTAATCTTGCCAATAAAATTTTATCCGCAGCGGATTGAGCATCTTGATTATATGTAGAAACACCAATAACTACCATTTCTAATTCATCCTGAGCTAAATTGGATTTCATAATTTGAACTGAATTATTAAAATCACGAATTTCTTTAAAGTAGTTCATTGGAACTACAAAGTCAATTATCCCTTTCTGAACCCACTTATCCCATTCCTGATACCATCGGTATTTTGCATCGATAATATTTGGCTTTACGGCAGCGCTTAATTTGATATTATGACCTGGTTTGTGGACTTCATGATATATATTTCTCACTAATTCAGTAACTGCATCTCTTCTAAATTTATCCCAAGCCACATACATTGAATCTACAAATTCCTGACTCCAACCAAAACGTGGAGAAATAATTCCCCGAACAATATCTCTTGGGTTTATATCATAAATATTTTCAAATACAGCCATACCACTTTTATTATATCCATACACCTCATCCTGAAACCGAATGTAATCCAGGTGGATGCCGTCGATATTATATGAATTTATGATTTCGGAATAAACAGACAACAGGTATGGATTAACCTCAGGGTGAGTCGGCGATAGATATACTCCTTCCCATTGAGGTGATTGTGGTTCAGAAAGTTTAATTTGCGAATCCATTTTACCATGGATATTTGCTTCTGTCCAGCCTTTTTGAGTATGATATAAATGTTCGGGATTTTCAGGAGGTGTCTTTGATGACCATAAAATATATGAATTCATCCAGGCATGAACCTCGATGCCCAATGCATGTCCCAGTGTCACCGCGTAATCCAGGGGATCAAATTCAGTTGCTATTTTGGGATGTTTTGGAACAATGTCAGAATTATAAAATGCATAACCACGCCCCCGTACCTGAATAAAAACAATGTTATATCCAGACTGGTAGGCATAAACCAATGCCGAATTTATCATTTTTTCATTGTACATACTTTCTCTGACAATCCACAGACAACGTGTATCCAAATCTGATAATTGGGCGAAGGAAAATTGAAGGAGGAAAAAAAACAGGGCAGAATATTTAATTGCCCTGTTCATAATACGAGTTATTTGATTCAAAATAATTTATACTGCCTAACTTTTGATATTATTCCTTAGTATCTCCCTTTTTTTCCTCTACAACTTCATTATCACTAATTTCCGTTACATCTGGAGCAATATCAATAAATTCAATGAGAGAAACCGGTGCATTATCATTTTTTCGATTATTCAACTTTATAAGGCGGGTATAACCTCCCTGCCTATCAGCATAGGCTGGAGCTATTTCATGAATAAGGATATTTGCAATTTCTTTTCCTCTTTTGCCGGTAATTCTTTTTTGGATTAATCGCCGACCATGCACATCGCCCCTTTTAGCGTAAGTTACCAACCGCTCAATATAACTCCTAAGTTCTTTTCCCTTTGCATCTGTAGTTCTTATTTTTTTATGGATAACCAAAGATGCCGCAAGGTTACTAAACAATGCTTTCCGGTGACTAGCTGTCCGGTTAAGTTTTCTTCCTTTTTTCTGATGCCTCATTGTATTGAATTATTCCGTTTCTAAATATTGTTTTACATCCATACCAAAATGAAGTTCCAACTCACCTAATTTTTCCTGAAGTTCAGTTAATGATTTACGGCCGAAATTTTTAAACTTCAACATTTCACTTTCTTCTTTATCAACAAGTTCACTAATGGTTCTTATTCCAGCGGCTTGTAAACAATTATGACTTCTTACAGAGAGTTCCATTTCATCAATTGATTTTGTTAAAATGCCTTTTATCTCAAGTGCTTCGTTAATTTCTTCTTCATTAACAGCTCTAATTGCAGAAGAATCATTAAACATAAAGTAGGCTAATTGCTGTCTCGTAATATCGGCAGCATGGTTAATAGCATCTTTTGGAGTTGTAGATCCATCAGATCTAATTTCCATTGTTAATCTTTCATGATCTTCTGTGGAAGTTGCAATGGGTTGAACATCCCACGAAACACTTGTAATAGGATTAAAAATAGAATCAATTGGGATTGTACCAATCGTATCATCCTGCCGTTTATTTCTAACTGCTGAAGAATATCCTTTCCCACGAGAAATACGAATTTCAAATATGATAGTTTTTTCTTCAGTAATAGTTGCAATATGATGTTTTGGGTTTAACACATCGAACATCTTGGTTAAATTACCAATATCTGCACCAGTAAATTTGCAGGGACCATGTAATTCGACTAAAATAAGTTCTGGTCCTTCATCAACCACTTTAAACCTTACTTCTTTTAAGTTTAAAATTATGTCTGCAATATCTTCCAAAACCCCTTTAATTGAAGTGAATTCATGGGATACCCCATCAATTTTAATGGATGTTATTGCCCCACCGGGAATAGAAGTAAGAAGTGAACGTCTCAATGTATTACCAATAGTAACACCATATCCTCTGTCAAAAGGCTCTGCTATTACTTTTGCGTAATTATCTGATTCATCAATAACTTCTATTTCTAACTCTTGAAAATATTTATTACTTGCCATTTTATTACCTTTTTTTATTTGGAGTAAAGTTCTACTACTAACTGTTCTTCTACGGGTTCCTCGATTTCATCCCTTTCTGGTACATTATCAAATATCCCCATCAATTTTGCCTTATCAAGGGTGAGCCAGGGTCTCGGATTATCACCTTGTACTGACCGCATGGATTCCTGAAAAAGTTCCATTTTTTTACTTTTATCCCTTACCTGAATAATATCTCCAGGGGATAATTGATATGATGGAATATTTACTTTATGATTATTTACCAAAAAATGTCCATGATTTACTAACTGTCTGGCACTTGAACGGGTTGATGCAAGTGCTAGTCTATATACGGTATTATCTAATCTTGATTCTAACATAATTAAAAGATTATGACCGGTTGGCCCTTTTCTTGATACCGCCTTCTTGAAATAATTTCGAAATTGTTTTTCTAAAACTCCATACAAATATTTGATCCGTTGTTTTTCTCTTAACTGAATACCATAGTTGGAAAGTTTCCTACGTCTGCTTTGTCCCTGTTGTCCAGGGGGATAATTTTTTCTGATATTCCCAAATTTAGGTGATTCAAAAACGGGAAATTCCAGTCTTCTACATAATCGTGCTCTTGGTCCTGTATATCTTGCCATGCGATTCCTTTAGGTTAAACTCTTCTCTTTTTAGATGGTCTGCATCCATTATGAGGAATTGGAGTAACATCCATAATAGCAGTTATATTTAATCCTGCAGCTCTCAATGCCCGGACAGCCGCTTCTCTTCCTCCTCCAGGTCCTTTTACACGCACTTCAATCGTGGATAATCCCAGAGCCATTGCATCTTCAGCTGCTTTTTTAGCTGCTTCAGTTGCAGCGAATGGGGTACTTTTCCGAGACCCTTTAAATCCAAGAGCTCCAGAACTGCACCATGAAATTGCATTTCCAAATTTATCTGTGAGAGTTACAATAGTATTATTAAAGGATGCTTTAACAAATCCTATACCCTCTGGATCTACTTTTATTTTTTTCTTTTTCTTTTTTGGTCCAGCCAATTAACTGTCTCCCCTAAACTGCGGCTTTCTTCTTGCCAGCGATTGTTTTCTTTTTACCTTTTCGAGTACGGGCATTATTCTTAGTATTCTGACCACGAGTTGGCAATCCTTTCCTATGTCGTAATCCACGATATGATCCAATATCCATTAACCGTTTAATATTTCTAGAATTTTGCCCTCTAAGTTCACCCTCAACAGATAACATATCACCTATGGCGTTTCTGATCGCCAACAGCTGTTCTTCTGTTAATTCGTGTACCCGAATATCCGCGCTAATACCACTTGTATCTAAAATCTTTTTTGACTGAGTATGCCCTATACCATAAATGTATGGTAAAGCATACTCAACTTTTTTATTTCTTGGTAAATCAATTCCTGCAATACGAGCCAATTATATTTCTCCTAACCTTGTCTCTGTTTATGTTTCGGATTTTCACAAATTACTCGAATCACGCCATGACGCCTAATGATCTGGCATTTTTTACAAATTTTCTTTACTGATGCGCGTACTTTCATAATTTATTTTTAATCCTGACTATTTATATCTAAATGTTATTCTGCCTCTACTTAAATCATAGGGCGATAATTCTAATTTTACCGTGTCACCTGGTAATATTTTTATATAATGCATCCTCATCTTTCCTGAAACATGGGCAAGAACTATATGTCCATTTTCCAACTTTACCCGAAACATAGCATTAGGCAGTGTTTCAGTAATTTCTCCATCTACTTCTATGGCAGCTTCTTTGGCCATTATATTGTTAGTATTTTCGCTCCTTCTTCAGTTATTGTAATTGTATGCTCAAAATGAGCAGATGGCATTCCATCATTTGTACAGACTGTCCAACCATCTTTTTTAGTAAATACCCCAGGCGTTCCCATATTAATCATTGGTTCAATGGCAAAACACATACCTACTTCAATTTTGGGTCCGGTTCCGGGTTTACCATAATTTGGTATTTGCGGTTCCTCATGCAATTTTGTACCAATGCCATGACCAACTAATTCAGTTACTACACCATAACCATTTGATTCAGCTTTTTTCTGTACTGCATGACCAATATCTCCAATTCTATTTCCAGGCAAAGCATGATCAATTCCATCCAATAAGCACTCCCGTGTTACAGACATCAATTTTTCCTTTTTGGAATCAACTGTACCAACTGCAAATGATTTGGCATGATCTCCATAGTACCCATCTATCAAGCTACCCACATCAATTGAAACGATCTCACCATCTTGCAATTTTCGATTGTTCGGTATTCCATGAACAACCTCATCATCTATAGAAATACACAATGTTGCCGGGTAACCATACAAGCCCTTAAATCCGGGTTTAGCTCCTTTGGATCTAATAAATTTTTCAGCTTCACGATCCAACTCCATAGTAGTTATTCCCGGAGCAATTAATTCTTGAATAAACTCAAGTGTTTCTTTTACTATTTGACATGCTTTTGAAATCTTCTCAATTTCACCAGCACTACGGATATGAATCACCTTAGTTTATTAAAAAGCAAGGAAGAATTTATCTTCTTCTATCTCGCCCTTTTAGTTTGCCTGTTTTCAAAAAGCCATCGTAATGACGCATTAATAAATGTGACTCTATTTGCTGCAGAGTATCCAATGCGACACCAACAATAATAAGTAAACTTGTACCACCATAAAAACTAGCCAAAGAGAAATCAACATTAAAAAAACCAGATAGAAAGGTTGGGAAAATAGCAATTAATGCTAAAAATACAGATGCCGGCAATGTGACCCTGGTTAGAATATGATCAATATAATCTGAGGTTGATTTTCCTGGCCTGACACCCGGTACAAAGCCACCCTGTTTTTTCATATTATCTGCTACATCTACCGGATTAAATGCGATTGCTGTATAAAAGTAAGTGAAAATAATTATTAGAAATGCAAAGAAAAGTGAATACACTATATGTGTTGGGGCAAATACACGCATCAGCCAATCTCCAAAACCATATCCCTGTGGGAAAAATGATGCTATTGTACTTGGTATAAACATAAGCGCTTGTGCAAAGATAATCGGCATTACTCCTGCAGTTAATATTCTCAACGGAATATGTGTTGCCTGTCCTCCATAGACTTTTCGTCCAACTACCCTCTTAGCATATTGAACCGGAATTTTTCTCACACCGGTAGTGACTGCCACTACCACCATCGTGATTCCAAACATTAACACCAATAACAATATATTTTCAAATGGATTTGATAATCCATTTTGGATCTGAATAAACTGATTTTTAAAAACGCTGGGGGCACGTGCAATGATACCTACCATAATAATAAGTGAAATTCCATTTCCAATACCATGGTCAGAAATCTGTTCACCCAGCCACATAACAAATACCACTCCGGTAACCATTGTCAATATCGTAACAAAATAAAATATAGGTCCTGCGTTGGGTACAACTGGTCCAATACTGGTAGTCTGGCTTGAAAGAAATACTGACATCCCAACTGCTTGAAGAGATGCAATCATAACCGTTCCATAACGTGTAATCTGAATGATTTTCTTTCTTCCTTCTTCACCCTCTTTTTGAAGCCTTTGGAAATAAGGAATTACCGCACCAAGCAACTGGATTATAATGGATGCAGAAATATAGGGCATAATTCCCAATGCGAATATAGATGCCTGGGAAAAGAAACCTCCTGCAAACATATCATACAAACCAAGTAAGGAATTGGCATAGCCCTGCATCATGGATGCTAAAGCAGTTTTATCAATTCCAGGGATAGGGACTTTTCCGCCCAGCCGATATACTAATAGTAACAACCCCGTAAAAATCAGCTTTTTACGCAAATCAGGTATTTTAAAAATATTTAGGAATTTCTCCATCATTTATAAATGGCTTTTCCCCCAGCCTTTTCAAGTTTTTCAATTGCTGATTTACTGAACATATCTGCAGTAATTTCTATTGGGTTTTTCAATTCTCCATTACCTAATATTTTAACGGGAATATCCGTTTTTTTAATCACACCTCTTTCGTGTAATATAGTAACATTCACCGTATCAAGTTCTAAAGATGCAATTCGTTCAAGATTTACAATCTGAACTTCCTTTCTAAATCCATAATTTGAGAATCCTCTTTTAGGAAGACGTCTCATTAGGGGAGTTTGCCCACCTTCAAAGTGAAATCTATTTTTCGTACCTGAACGAGATTGATATCCGTTATGACCTTTACCAGCAGTACGACCTTGTCCCGTTGCATTTCCTCTTCCAATACGTTTGGAATTCCTTACAGATCCTTCAAGTGGCTTTAGAGTTCCTAAATCCATTAGACTTCCTCCACTTTCACAAGATGATTAACCGCAGTAACCATACCCTGAATAGCTGAATTATTAATTTTTACCACAGAACTATGCATTTTTCTAATACCCAATGCTATTAGTGTATCTTTGGTGCGCTGGCGGTACCCAATTGCACTTTTAATTTGTGTTATTTTTATCTTTTTATCAGCCATATTTTTAACTAAACAATTCCTTTAAGGATATTCCTCTCTGCCTGGAAACTTTCAAAGGGTCACGTAATTCTTTCAGACCATGTTCAACTGCTTTTACAACATTAATAGCATTGGTTGAACCAGAATTTTTCGAAAGGATATTGGCAATTCCAATTTGCTCCATTACTGCACGAACAGGACCGCCGGCAATAATACCGGTACCGGGAGAAGCAGGCTTTAACATTAAACGAACTGCTCCATATTTTATATTAATTTTATGGGGAATTGTACCATTTATTAATGGCGCTTTAAAAATACGCTTTTTGGCATTTTCTTTTGCTTTATTTACAGCAGATGCAACCTCATTTGCCTTACCAAAGCCAACCCCAACATGTCCCTTGCCATCTCCAACAACAACCAAAGAATTAAAACGCATACTTCTTCCACCAGTTGTAGCTTTTGAAACTCTGTTAATACATACAACCGTTTCTTCTTTTAAGTCCAATTCTGTTGGATTTATGAAAGTACTCAAGAATATCTCCGTTAAATAGTTATTTCTGCTGAACGGATTGCCTCTGTAAGCGCTTTCACCCGTCCATGATATTTGTATCCATTTCGATCAAAAACAATTCTGCCAATTTTTGCTTCTTTGATCTTTTCAGCAAGAGATTCACCTACAATCTTGCTTTTTTCAATTTTGTTCGCAGCTTTATCAATCAAGCTTTTAATATTTTTATCAATACTAGATGCAGATAACACCGTAATTCTTTTTTCATCATCCACCAATTGAGCATATATATTTGTATTTGAACGATACACAACGAGACGAGGATGATTACCGATATTTTTCTGCATAATCCGGTATTTTATTCGTGAACGCTTTTTTTGCCAGATTTGATATTTACTTTTTTTTGCCATAATTATACTTCACCAATTCCAATGGATTTACCTGCTTTCTTTCTAATATATTCATTTGAATATTTAATACCCTTCCCCTTATAAGGTTCAGGTTTTCTCAATTCCCTGATGTTTGCAGCGACTTGCCCTACTTCCTGCTTATTAATTCCTTTAATAATTACAGTATTTGCATTGGGGGTTTCAATTGTTATTCCTTCAGGTTTTTCAAAATAAATTGGATGGGAAAAACCAACATTTAAAAGAAGAAAGTTGCCTTTACTTGCATCTGCTGTATAACCCACACCAACTAAATTCAATTCTTTTTGAAATCCTTGAGATACACCCTCTACCATATTTGCAATTAACACACGAGTTAAACCATGCAGCTCCCGCTGAATTTTCTCATCTGAATTCCGAGTAACCACTACTTCATTATCATTAATAGAAATCTGAATATCAGACTTAAATTCCTGATTTAATTCACCAAGTTTTCCTTTAACGAAAATGTTATCCTCTTTTCGACTCACTTCAACTCCTTCTGGAATTGAAATGGGTTGCTTTCCTATATTCGACATTTTACATTAATCCTTTATTTACCAAACCTGACATAAAACTTCACCACCCACATTGAGCAATTTAGCTTTTTTATCTGATACGACACCTTTTGAGGTGGACAAAATTGAGATTCCCATTCCATTCAAAACGCGAGGAAGGTTATCCGACGCAACATATCTTCTGCATCCTGGCTTACTAAACCTTTGAATACCATGAATCACAGGATTTTTATCATAATCATAATTTAAAAATACTCTAAGCATATCTTGCTTGTCATCTTTAATTAATATAAAATCACGGATGAATTTTTCTTCTTTTAAAACAAATGAAATCCGCTTCTTTATATTAGACGCTGGAATATCTACCCAATTCTTTTGTGCACTTTGCGCATTTCGAATACGAGTCAAATAATCAGCTATTGGATCAGTCATTGACATATTTCTCTCCTACCAACTCGCCTTTTTAACACCAGGAATAAACCCTTTTAGAGCCATTTCTCTAAAACAAATTCTACAAAGACCAAATTTTCTGTATACAGAATGAGGTCTTCCACAATTATTACAACGTGAATATTTTCGAGTTGAAAATTTTGGTTTTCTTTGAGCTTTTACTACTAACGCTTTTCTTGCCATTATGCCTCAGCACCTTCTTCTATTTTCTTTTTTTTCTGGCGAATTGGAAGCCCCAATGCAACAAGTAGTTCATATGCTTCTTCATCCGTTTCACCAGTTGTCACAATTGATATATTCAGGCCTCTAATGTTATTAATTTTATCATAATCTATCTCAGGGAAAATGATTTGTTCAGTTACACCAAAATTATAATTCCCTCTTCCGTCAAACCCCTTTGCAGAAAGGCCTCGAAAATCTCTTATTCTTGGGGAGGCAACAGATATAAATCTGTCTAAAAATTCGTACATTTTATTTCCCCGCAAGGTTACACGAATACCAACAGGGTCACCTTCCCTGATTTTAAAATTTGAAATAGCTTTCTTGGAAATAGTTATCACTGCTTTCTGCCCAGCAATTGTGGTCAATTCTTCCACACCGGATGTGAGCCATTTTTTATTTTCTTTGGCATCGCCAAGTCCCATATTTAAAACAACTTTTTCAAGTTTAGGAATGCGCATTGCATTCTGAATACCTAAACGATCTGATAAATATTTATGAACAACTTCATTATATTTTACCAGCAATCGGGGTTTGTAATTATTATTTTCTTTAGCCATAATTAATTAATCACCTCACCGGTTGATTTTGCAAATTTAACTTTTTTACCATTTTCCAGCGATTTAAATCCAACACGCGTGGGTTTACCGCCAACAACCAACATAATATTTGAAATGTGAATAGATGATTCTTTCTCTATGATTCCACCCTGAGGATTATCCTGAGTAGGACGAGCATGTTTTTTCACAATGTTTACACCTTCCACAACAACTCGATCTTTATCCAGATAGACTTTTATAACTCGCCCGGTTTTACCAGCGTCATTGCCCGTTGTAACTTGTACAGTATCACCTTTTTTTATTTTCATTCTATAATACCTCAGGGGCTAGGGATAAAATTTTCATAAATCTTTTTTCTCTTAATTCCCTGGCAACTGGACCGAAAATACGAGTGCCTTTGGGCTCTTGCTGACCATCAATTAATACTGCTGCATTTTCATCAAACCGGATATATGACCCATCACCCCGTCTTCTCTCTTTTTTCGTCCTCACAACAACAGCGTGAGAAATTTCGCCCTTTTTCACGACACCACCAGGAATCGCTTTCTTAACAGAGACAATTATAGTATCACCAACATGAGCATACCGACGACCAGTTCCACCAACCACACGGATGCATTGGATCACTTTTGCACCTGTATTATCTGCTACTTTTAATTTAGTTTCCTGTTGTATCATTATTTAGTAATTTCTTAAATACCTGTTGCTTTTTCTTCAACTTGATTCAAACGCCAACGTTTTAATTTGCTTTTGGGTTGACATTCAATAATGCTCACCTTATCCCCTGGCTGACATTCATTTTCAGGGTCATGAACATAATATTTTTTAGATTGTGTTACATATTTTTTATAAACGGGGTGAGGACCTCGTGTATCAATTTGAACGACAGCAGTTTTCTGCATTTTTGATTCTAAAACATACCCAATAAGCTGTTTTCTATTATTATCTGCCAAAATTTAGTTTCCTCTTTTGCCTAATTCAAATTCTCTAATTGCAGTTTTAATTTGAGCTATTTCTCTGCGAACAAGTCTGATTCTCTGAGGATGTTCCAGTTGCTGCAATGCCTTTTGAAATCTCAAATTCACCAAAGATTCCTGACCATCTTTCAATTTGGTTATAAGCTCTTCTTGACCCAATTTAATTAATTCACTTTTTCTCAAAATTATACCCCTACTTCACGCCTTCCAACTGTTTTGGTTTTGATTGGAAGCTTGTGTGAGCAAAGCCTGAATGCTCGCTCAGCATCTTTTTCATCAAGACCTTCAATTTCAAATAATATCCTTCCAGGCTTAACAACAGCCACCCAATATTCTGGCGCACCTTTACCTTTTCCCATCCGAGTTTCAGCCGGCTTTTTGGTTATTGATTTATCTGGAAAAATACGAATCCACATCCTGCCGACTTTTCTTACTTTTCTGGAAATTGTAATACGAGCCGCTTCAATTTGACGGCTTGTAATCCATCCCGGTTCCAACGCCTTCAAGCCGTAAGATCCAAAAGATACATAATCGCCTGAATTTGCCATACCCCTCATACGGCCTTTTTGAGTTTTTCTAAATTTTACTTTTCTGGGTGCTAACAATGCGCTTACCT
>DTTG01000056.1 GCA_012964845.1 Fidelibacterota bacterium | reverse complement strand
TGTTTATGATGCGGTGAGTATGTCAGTGATTTGCCCATTATCAGAGGAATCCATCGCCAATAATTCCACATCAGTCGAAATCCCTGATTTCACCCGTGGAAAATGGAAAACCAATCAACCAATCTTTGGTTTAACCAAGGGAATATAATATGATTTTATCTTCATTAGACTGGACGATTGTAGGAGCTTACTTCCTCCTTTCTTTAGCAGTGGGAATTTGGGCTTCTAAACAAGCCGGAAAGGATACACGCTCTTTTTTCCTGGCAGGGCGGAACATGCCCTGGTGGCTTTTGGGAGTGAGTATGGTAGCAACCACCTTTTCTACCGATACTCCCAACTTGGTAACTGATCTTGTACGGCAGAATGGTGTCAGCGGCAATTGGACCTGGTGGGCATTTTTAGTGACGGGAATGTTAACTGTTTTCGTTTATGCTAAACTATGGCATCGCTCTGGTGTTTTAACCGATATTGAATTCTATGAACTACGATACAGCGGCAAAGCAGCGGCTTTTCTCCGTGGCTTCAGAGCCTTGTATTTAGGTTTAGTTTTCAATGTGCTGGTGATGGGTGCTGTGAGCCTGGCAGCAATAAAATTTGGGGAAATCGTTCTGGGTTTGCCCGGCTGGGTCACATTGACCATTGCCTGTTCTATCACACTGGCTTATTCGACTTTGGGTGGCCTCAAGGCGGTCATTATTACCGACTTTGTTCAGTTCACTCTGGCAATGATCGGCTCAGTTTGGGGGATGATGTACATCTTGGGATTGCCCCAAATTGGGGGACTTTCAAATTTATTGACCCATAGTAATGTGGTGGGTAAACTGGCATTGTTTCCGGATATGTCTGATCCTAATGTGTGGGTACCGGTCTTATTGGTACCTCTGGCGGTACAATGGTGGGCGAGTTATTACCCCGGCTCAGAGCCTGGCGGCGGCGGCTATATTGCTCAGCGTATGTTTTCTGCTAAGGATGAATCCAACGCCGTGAGTGCCACTTTTTTATTCAACGCAGCTCATTATGCCCTGCGGCCCTGGCCCTGGATACTCATCGCCCTGGCATCATTGGTTGTCTTCCCAGAACTTAAAGATTTGCAATCCGCCTTCCCTAATCTGCCGGCAGATAAATTGGGGCATGATGTGGCTTATCCGGCCATGCTCACCCTTTTGCCCTCCGGTTTATTAGGATTGGTGGCAGCCTCACTCATTGCCGCTTTCATGAGCACCATGTCCACCCAGGTGAATCTGGGTGCCAGTTACCTGGTGAACGACTTTTATCAACGTTTTATCAGGCCAGATGCATCGGAAAAACAATTGGTGGCAGTTGGAAGGATGTTTACAGTCATATCCATTATTTTAGGGGGTGGACTGGGACTCATGCTCACCAGCGCCGGTCAGGCATTTAATCTGCTGCTCATGATTGGCGCCGGTACAGGCCTCATATACATCCTGCGCTGGTTCTGGTGGCGCATCAATGCCTATACAGAAATTGTAGCCATGCTTTCCTCATTGATAATAGCCGGATATATGAATTTCGGGAATGTTGACTTAGACAGCTGGCAAAAAATTGTAATTGGAGCGATTCTCACTACGATTATTTGGATTACCGCCACTTTTATAACACCGGCTGACGATGAAGAAACCCTCCTGAAATTCGTGAAAAAGGTAAATCCCGGTGGTCCGGGTTGGAAAAAATACCAAGTTGAGGGTGCCTCCGAACCCTGGCCCGTACCCCAGGGAATACTCAATATGCTGTTGGGATGCATTGCTGTATACGGCTTTCTATTGGGAGTAGGGCAGCTTATCTATGGAAATAATTATCCTGGAATGCTGTTGCTTATTTTGGGTGGTTTTTGCGGATATCAATTGAAAAGGAGAATGAGTTAAATGGAAAAGCAGGAAAAACTTAAACGCATAAATGACAGTATTCAAAATACCATGACCTCCACCATTGGCATTGAAATAACTGATATTGGGGATGATTTTATATGCGGGAAAATGCCTGTAGATGAGCGGACTACCCAACCCTTTGGATTACTCCATGGAGGCGCTTCCGCAGCATTGGCAGAGACATTGGGCAGTATCGGTGGTGGCATTAAGGTCTATTCAAATAATGAAACGGTGGTGGGTATCGAAATTAATGCCAATCATTTAAAATCTGCCCGGGATGGTTGGGTTTATGGAAAAGCCACTCCCATCCGGATTGGTAAAAAAATTCAAGTCTGGAATATTGAAATCACCAATGAAGATGATGATCTTATCTGCGTCAGCAGATTAACATTGGCAGTGATTCCAAAAAAGTAACTTTCCCTTGACCATTAAAACTCCCAGCCGCATCTGTCTCTTTGGTGAGCATCAGGATTATTTGGGATTACCGGTTATTGCAATGGCGGTGTCGTTGTACTCAAGAATAAGTGGAGAAAGCCCCGCCGATGGCGGGATAAAGCGCCGAAAAATGCGGAAGAAACAGGAGGCAGGAGACAGGGTTGTAATTCATAAACCTGATATCAATGAAATGGAATCTTTTTCTCTGGATGATCTCAGCTACACCCATCAGAGGGATTATTTTAAATCCGGTATAAAAGCATGCCAGGATGAAGGCCTCACTTTTTCACAGGGATTTGAGGTGGAAGTCACCAGCAATATTCCCCTTCAGGCTGGCTGTTCCAGCTCCTCTTCTATTATGGTGGGGTGGATACATTTCCTTTCCCAAATGGCAGATGAACCCATCGACTGGCAGCCAGACAAAATTGCTCAGCTTGCGTATAAAGCGGAGGTGGTGGAATTTGGCGAACCCGGCGGCATGATGGATCAGTACTCCACAGCAATGGGAGGCTTAATATACCTGGAATCAGAACCAAACATTACACTTAGCTCATTAAAACCCATACCAGGGGCATTTGTACTGGGTGATTCCCTGGAACAAAAGAATACACTGGATATATTGCAACGCTGCAAGGATAACCGTCTGGATATAAGTAATAAATTAAAGAATGATAATCCGGGATTCAGCCTCCATTCCATTAAAATTACAGATATTGTAAATTTCACTAAATTCCTCACTGAAAATGA
>DTTG01000055.1 GCA_012964845.1 Fidelibacterota bacterium | reverse complement strand
AAGAAGAAAGATTAATAATAGCCTGAAAATATTCCCACAAAAAACACGAAACCCACAAAATATATAGTTATTTGATTTTTTGTTTTTTTTGTGTATTTCGTGGGCTTTAGGTGCGGGTATTTTTAAAAAGGTATAATCCCGAAAGAAAGAAAATCAGGTTAGGAATCCAAACCGATAGAAATGGACTCAGTGATCCTTTGTACCCAAGTGATTGCCCGGTTTTAATGGCGGCATAATACATAAAAATAACGAAGATACTGATTCCAATTCCAACCGCCAGATTGCTTCGGGGTTTGCGGATGGATAATGATAATCCAAATAAAACCATCAGAAAACTGGTACAGGCAAAAGCGGGTTTAAAATACATATTCACTGCCCAGCGGGGGTCTTTTACCCCGTGCTGTTCCAGTTTATTTACAAACTGTTTTAATTCCCAGTAATTCATTTCCTCAGGCTTAACGGTGGTTTGGGTGAGATCGGTGGGAGTGAAATTTAATTTTAAAATGGTATCTTTTTCAGATTTGTAAAAGCTCAGCGTTTCGTCCTTCCAACTTCGGGTGAAATGCTTGGGAAGTATCCAATATTGTTCATCTGCATTCCATTTCATGAGCGGAGCATCTAAGCGGGAAACGAGGGTGCCATCAGAAATTTTCTGTATGGAGATATTATGTGCAGTTTGATTCCGAAATTGATAGCGACGAATTCCCAAGACCTCATTTTTTGCTTCCTGGCGAAAGATATCTTTCTTTTTCATTTTCTGAGCCTTGGATCTAATAAGGTTATATTTTGTACCCAGTTCGTTTCTTTTTTGAAGGTGCTCCGTCACATATAGATTATCAAAATAGAAAGAAAAAATACTGAAAAATAACCCCATAATTAAAAGGGGAATACTCAACCGTCTTATACTCACCCCTGACGCTTTCAGTGCACTGAGCTCATTATTTTTCTGTAAAATTCCAAAAGTGAATACAGTTGCCAGTAAAAGAGACATGGGCAGCCCTAGACTGAAATACCATGGAACCGTATGATAATAATAACGGATTATTTCCCGGCTGGGCATATCGGAGTCCATGATGTGGTCTAAATGATCCACAATATCCACAAGTAAAAAAATGACAATAAAAGCAAGTAGAGTCATAAAAACCTTACCGATAAAATGCTGGAGAATATAATTGTCAACTAATTTGTACATGGGTAAAATTAGGATATATTAGAGGTAAAGTAATATCAGCATTGTTTCATCTTTTTCGTCTTAAATACAAAAATACAAATGGCAGGCAAACCAGGTACATTAATATTCCATATACTCCGGATGGAAGACTAAGCGGTGACAATCCAGCTTCCTGATTCATAATAATATTGCCAATGGTAATCCCTACGGTTGCATTCTGAATTCCTGATTCAATGGCAACAGTCACTGCCCGTTTGGCATTCATTTTAAAATACTGGGCACTATTGTATCCGATGAATAGCATGATTATAATAAGTGCAACGATTGCAGGTCCAATTGTACCCACATTGGTAATAAATGCATCCCATTCACTGGCTAAGGCACCAGCAACAATAATCACAAATAAGACTGTTGATATTTTACTGGCTTTGGGCTCAAAGGATGTTGCAAATTCCTTATTTTTTGTATTCAAAAGTAAACCAATTCCAACGGGAATTGCTGTGATGAGACACATGGTAATACCCAGTGAAAAAATATTAATTGGAGGTGCTTCCGCTCCCATGAAATGCTGCATGGAAAACCCGGTGATTAGTGGTAGTGTTATAACCGTTGCAATGCTCATGACAGCTGTATAAGATATGGATAGCGCTGTATCTCCCTTAGCAAGTTTTGTAACCATATTTGATGTAACCCCGCCCGGACAGCAGGCAAGAATCATCATACCAACTGCCATTTCTTCTGTCAATCCGGATAGACTAACAATTATGAAAGCAACAATTGGAAGGATAATCATTTGGTTAAGGATTCCTACACCAAATGCTTTTGGTTCCCGAAAAATGTTGGTAAAATCGCTTACGGTAAGACCAAGCCCCAGGGTGAACATAATAAATACCAGTGACAGGGGTAGAAAAATATCAATAATCATCTTTCAGTATTCTTTCTGATTTTTTTCAATTCTTCAAGAATTTGAGTGAGTACATTTTCGTCGGATAAATTTATAGGCTCACTAGTTGTTGTGGATTCTGAAACCGGGTGTAACGATTTTAATTTATCCCTTAAATCACCGTGAATTCCATCATAGTCCAATAGCCCCGATAAACATCCTTCATAGCCAGTAGCAGTTTGAGATTGTCCTGCTGTTTGAATCTGAATGGTTCCAATCCCCAAATAACGATCAAATGGACCCCGTTTAAGTACAAAATCTGTGATAGATCGATAGGGAATATTCTGTTCTTTTTTGGTGAGAATTCCTGAAAGAATGGTTACCCGGTCCTCCCTTACAATATAGGTGAGATTCTTTGTCCAAAGATGAATAATGGGGTATGAAATAACCCACATTAGTAAATTAGCCCCGCAACAAATTGCCCAAAGTACCATTGTTGACTCAGGGTCGGGACTTGAATAATTAATGATAAAATGCAGAACTCCTGCAGAAATCAATGTTAATCCTGATAAGGTAGCGAGGATTAATATTTGTGCCGTCCAATATTTTTTGTCTGGTTTTATGGTATTTTCCATGTTGGTTTCCTTTATATGTAGAAATTGTAAATCAAATGATTGGGATAATTTCAGGTTTTAAACTTTATAATACAAGTCCAGATACCGCTTTAAAAAATCCCGTATTACACCCCGAAATGGAAGAGTGGCTGCCATGCCGTACACCGGTGCCATTCCGCCCGATTCAGTGGGGTGCGTTTTAACATGGGTAACTGCATCTTTCAAGTCAGACAGAAATCGCTCCGCTACCCCAGCTTGAGTATGTCGCAGGGTGATGCAAATATGCACACAGGCAGGTTTATGCAGTCCATTTAAGTTCCAGCCTTCATGGGTCATTTGATCCATCACTTTATAAATGTCAAGATTCTTTGATTCGAAAGCAATGACCCAAAGTGGTTCACCCATGA
>DTTG01000054.1 GCA_012964845.1 Fidelibacterota bacterium | reverse complement strand
ACCAATGATATTCTGGCTGTGGGGGCTCGGCCCTTATTCTTTCTGGATTACTTTGCAGCGGGTAAATTGGATGTAGATGTTTTTGAAGAAGTGGTCTCCGGTTTAGCCAAAGCCTGTAAGGAAAATGACTGTGCTCTTATCGGCGGTGAAACCGCTGAAATGCCCGATTTTTATAAACCGGGAGATTATGATATTTCAGGTACCATTATTGGGGTTGCAGAAAAGGGTGAGCTGATGCCCAATCGAGGTGTAAATACAGGGGATATCCTGGTTGGACTACCATCAACCGGTCTACATACCAATGGCTATTCACTTGCCCGAAAAGTCCTTTTAGATCATTATGACATTGGTGATTTTGTAGAATCTTTAGGGTCAACTATTGGAGATGCACTATTGGCTATCCATAAATCCTACCTCCCTGCCATGGATGGTATTCTCCATGAAAATTGGCTGGTTGGTATTTCCCATATTACCGGGGGTGGCATAGTTGACAATACCAAGCGGATTCTGGGTGAAAATCAGGATCTGGAAATTGACTGGAGTTGCTGGGAAAGACCCCCAATTTTTAAACTGATTCAAGAGCTGGGTAATGTCCCTGAAGACGATATGCGTCACTCCATGAATCTGGGGATTGGACTGATTATAGTTGTCAAACCTGAAGGATTATCTGCGCTTCAAACCCACCTTGCTTCTCAGGGTGAGCCCTATATTCAACTGGGCGCGGTAATTTAAGGCATGAAAATAGCTGTTCTGGGAGCCGGATCCTGGGGGACTGCCCTGGGACAGGTACTCAATGAAAACGGTCATGATGTACGCTTATGGCATCTTGAACAGAATTTCGTAGATACAATCAATCAATCTCATGTGCATCCATTTCTTCCCGGTGTAAAACTCAATCATGCGCTGCAATTCACTTCCTCATTAGAGGAAATATGTAATTATGGTGAATTGTTGGTGTCTGCTGTCCCCAGTCAGGTGGTACGGTTGGTGCTGGAAAAATTCCCCGATAATTGGGAGAAACCCATTGTTTCTGTATCGAAGGGGATCGAGAATAAAACCGGCATGCGGATGAGTGAAGTTATCGCAGAAACATTGCATCTGAATCCAGAAGAAATTGTGATTTTGTCAGGTCCCAGCCATGCTGAGGAAGTGAGCAAAAAATATCCCACAACCGTTGTAGCTGCCTGTAAAAATATAGAAAATGCCAGAAAAGTGCAGAAAATTTTCTCCAATGAATATTTCAGGGTATATTCCGGCAGGGATGTAATTGGGGTTGAAATTGGTGGTGCTGCAAAAAATATAATTGCTTTAGCTGCGGGTATCTGTCATGGATTGGATTATGGTGACAACACCATGGCGGCACTGGTTACTCGTGGACTAGAAGAAATCATTCGCTTTGGTACCAGAATGGGAGCGGAACGTGCCACATTTTCCGGTCTCAGTGGAATGGGTGATTTAGTAGTAACGGCATTTAGTCCTCACAGCCGCAACCGGCAGGTTGGAGAGCGAATTGGCAGAGGTGAAAAATTAAATGATATATTAGCCAGTATGGAAATGGTTGCGGAAGGGGTAGAGACCACCCGGTCTATTCATGATGTTGCTCAAAAAAATAATATTGATATGCCTCTTTGTGAACAAATCTACCAAGTATTGTTTGAAGATGTTTCTCCCCGGCAAGCCATACTGGAACTCATGGGCAGGGAGTTGGTTGATGAACACCCTGTTTAATTTAGTCCTTTCCTTTTATTTTCTATTAACACCCCTTTATTCGGTAAGTGCTCCTCCCTTTCCCTTTGAGGTAGAACAGTTGGATGGAAGTAAAATCCCTGTTCGTATGTTTGGTCATGAATACTATAACTGGATGGAGACGGAAGATGGCTATGTTGTCGATTGGGTAGAAGATGACAATCGCTTAGGCTGGTATTATAGTGAGCTAAATGATGAGGGAAAATTTTCCCCAACTCACATTCTGGTAGAATATCCTGTACCGGACAATGTAAATATCCCAAGAAAATTAAAAGAGTCCAATCCTCATGTAAGGAAGATTACGCATGGCGATAGACAATCAGGTAATTTTCATAATTCTAATCTGCAGAGATCAACCGAAGCCAGTTTGATACAACCCTTAGTATTTCTGGTAGATTTTGTCAATCTTCCCTCTGGTATGCCGAATAGTATATACTCAAAAGAACAATTTCAGCAGCTTTTATTTGAAAGCGGTTTGGAATCAGATGGAAGTACCCTGCCGCCAATTTATGATATGAGTGTACGGGATTACTTTAATGAAATATCAAATGGAAATATGGATATATATGGTGATAGTGAAAGCATTGTGGATTGGACCACTGTAAGTCAAGATTATAGCTATTATGTAGATGGAGAACAGGGGACTGGAAGTGGAATCCATGGGATTGCAAGGAGTGCTGCAGCTTTGGTGGTTGAAATTGCTATGGAAGTTGAAATAGACCTTGATTTCAGTAATTTTGATGGAGATGAAGATGGTGCTGTGGATGTAGTCATATTAATTGTAGAAGGCTGGGGTGATGGAGATAATGACCAGTTCTGGCCCCACATGTCACTTATTCATGCAGGGAGCAGTGGTATCGGTTCGGTTGACCCCAATGCCCCAACCAATGATGATGGCTATTTCTCTTTAGATGGAGTGGCAATCAAAAAATATATTGTTATTACAGAACAATTTCATATGAATTATTTTGGTGTGGGAAAATACGATATCCATCCCATAGGTACCATCTGTCATGAAATGGGACATGTTTTAGGATTACCAGATTTATATGATACCTCCGTAAATTCTGCTGCTGGTATTGGAGAATGGGGTCTAATGGGTTCTGGAAATTGGCAGAGACCAATCAGTCCAGCTTATATGAGTGCTTGGAGTCGGTATCGTTTAGGCTTTATTGAGCCTTCCATTTATGAGAATGTTCCAAATTTGGATATTAGTCTTTATCCTGCAGAAGACTTAGATGAAGTAGCATATATTTTACCTATAGATTCAAATTTACCTCAGGAATACTTAATTTTGGAAAATAGGCAACAGTTGGGTGCAGACCAGTATTTGGAAAAGTCCG
>DTTG01000053.1 GCA_012964845.1 Fidelibacterota bacterium | reverse complement strand
ATGATGAGCTATATTTAGTTATTAATTCCCTGAAATCCATTATTGCATTAAACCCTGAAATGGCAAATGAATTGGACAACTACATCATAAAACTTGAGAAAAAATTAGAAAATCAAAATTCAAAAGGTGAAAACCAATATGCCCGGGAATATATTATTCAAAGGAAACTGGAAACAATTCCTGATTTTTCACAAATTCTGCAGTTAGGAATGACCTATGAAGAGGTTAAACAAATTAAGGGACTTCCTAAACATATTGATACAATGAATGAACCCCGCCGTCAATTTGAATTGTGGACCTACTCAACTGATTCAACCATATCCCGGCTCTATTTTGAAAATAATATGTTGGTGAGAATTGAGAAGTAGGTATTTTAAAAATATAAAATAAAACTTCATTTATTTTCAGCTGCAAATAAACAATTCCTCTATTTAAAAGGGTAATTGTAACAACATATTACCCCCCTTTCAGGTAATGCTTTATTCTGCCTAAATTTCTTGCTATGAAAAAATTGATACCATTTGCCATAATTACAGGGGTATTCATGCTGGGAATATGGTTTTCTGAAACCAAACCCCAAATAAAGGGTAGGCAACCTGTACCCACTGAATTTGATATCAATAAATCAAAACGGAAAGATTTTAAAAATCAACGTAAGGAATATATAAAAAATATGCACCGTGCTCATCCCGATGTGGATTGGGAAAAGATGGATGCAGAGTCTCGGAAAATCCGTACGGATAAAGTACGCGAAATCCGTCAAAATCTCTTTTATACAGGAGACTTGAACCCTCAAGGAAAACAAACTGAAAGTATAAGTAGAGATCTTAGTGGATATTGGCAGGAACGAGGTAGTAATAATCTAGCAGGAAGAATTCTGACAGCAGATATAGACTGGGAAAATAATCTCATCTACTGTGCATCAGACGGTGGAAATATCTGGCGGGGAAGTTTAACCGGTGAAGACTGGATTTCCCTTACAGATTATCTGCAGATTAGGGGAATTCATTTTCTACGTCTTATAGAATTTGACGATACCAGACGACTCTTAATTGCCAATGGCGATAATCTTTATTATACAGATGATGAGGGAGTGACGCTGCAGCTTAGCAATGGTCTTGATTTTCTATCTGGATGGGGAGGCAACTATTTAAAACGGGTAATAATAACAGAAGATAAAATCGTTTATCTACTAGCATCTGAAGGTACAGGAAACTGGAATAACGTGGGTACCATATATAAATCGATCGATCATGGGAGAAATTTTACTAAAATTCTGACCTTGGATACCAATTCAGGCATGTCTTCTAATCAGAGTTCTGATCATTATGATATATGGACATCACGGTATTTTGATGGATTTATTTATCTACTTCACAATGATGAATTCTACCGAATAACAGATGCTGATGAGTTAGAATTTATTGCAAACATTCCCGTTTCTGGAACCAGTGAAAATATTTTGACTGGTGGCATGGGCTCTAATTATCCTTTTTTCTATGCCCATGTTGGCGGACAGATTTATCAATCCATGAATGGAGGTAACTCATGGATAGACCGGGGTGAAAGGCCCCAATGGTATTTTAATTTGCAAAATAGTTTTAACAGCAGCAATATTAACCGCGATCTTATTTCCTGGGGAGGCATGGAAGTTTTTAAAAGTACTAGTGGGGGAAGTTCATGGAATTTAGTAAATAACTGGTGGGAGTATTATGGAAATGAAGCCAACATGCTTCATGCTGATATTCCTGAGGTTCGCTTCTTCCTGGATCCAGAGTTTAATGAAGTAGCTCTGATTTCTACAGATGGAGGTTTATACTATTCGGACGATGGACTTGAAACAGTCCAGAATGTATCCATGAATGGATTAGGGGTCAGCCAGTATTATTCCACTTATACCAAACGCTCTTTCCCATACAATGTATATGCTGGTTCACAGGATCAGGGATTTCAACGTAGTATTGCTCCAGGAGAAGGTGTGTTTGATTTTGTCCAATCCATTAGTGGTGACTATGGGCATTTATCTTCTAGTGATGAAGGCGAAAGCATCTGGACTAATTATCCGGGAATTACCACATATTTCCCTGATCCATTAACTAGTGGTCATATATCACTTAACTTCCCTGGTTCTGGTCATCTTTGGCTGGCACCTCTTATCGAAGATCCATACAATCACAATCAAGCATATCTAGCTGGTGGAGGTTTGTCTGGGGGTAATCACCTGTTTCATTTAACAGCAGGAAGTGGGTCCATTACTTATACTGAAGAATCATATAGCTTCAGTAGTACAGTATCAGCCATGGGATATTCTTCTATTGATCCAAGTAATCGATATGTATTAACCACTAATGGAAATTTTTATCATAGCAATAATGATGGACATGTTTGGCAGATATCTTCTGATTTTTATGGGCCGGGAGCCCATTATTTCTACGGATCCACTATCTGGCCTTCACCCAATACATCAGGAATGGTCATCATTGGCGGTTCTGGATATTCCAATCCGCCAGTCTATATCAGCTATGATCATGGTGCCAGTTTTGTCCCCTTAAACGATGGTTTACCAAATACACTGGTCTTTGAACTTGCCGGAACACCTGATGATAAGTATTTCTTTGCTGCTACTGAAGTAGGCCCCTATGTATATATTGCCGAAGAGGAAGAATGGATAGATTTAGCCGGCATCTCTGCACCGGACCAAACCTACTGGTCGGTAGAATATATTCCCGAACTTCATACAGCCCGATTTGGAACATATGGCAGGGGTATATGGGACTTCATAATAGATGATGAATCTATTATTCTCGGGGATATAAATCAGGATGGAATCGTAAATATTCAAGATATTATTATGCTTGTTAATTTTGTTCTAAGCATTGATAATCCTAGTGATCAGCAGTTTGATGCTGGCGATATAAACGGGGATGAAATCCTCAATATCCTGGATATTATTGCCACTGTGAATATTATTCTAGATAATTAGAATTCCCTAAATACATACATGAATTATTTATTGGCGGAATTTATTAAATCCCTTTAAATTTATAATCTTGATTGGCCCGTTCGTCTAGTGGTTAGGACCCAGGGTTTTC
>DTTG01000052.1 GCA_012964845.1 Fidelibacterota bacterium | reverse complement strand
AAAACAACCTCCTGCATTATTGTGGACGCACTTACATCAGGGAGAAATGCATCAATCTTAGTAACAGCAAGCGCTCATTCTGGAATTGGAATGCTACCCATTATATGGTATGGTAATGCCGAACAGAAAGAAAAATATCTCCCCAAAATGGCCTCTGGTGAATGGATGGGTTGTTATGCACTCACAGAGTCCGGTGCTGGTTCTGATGCTCTTTCCGGTGCCACAACAGCTAAATTAAATGATGAAGGAACACATTATCTGCTTAACGGTACAAAGATTTTTGTAACCAATGGTGGATGGGCAGATGTGGTTGTCACCTTTGCCTCGGTGAATGGTAAATACACCGCTTTCATCTTGGATAAAACCTGTGAAGGTTGGGTGGTTGGCGAAGAAGAGAAGAAGATGGGCATAAAAGGGTCCTCAACCGTAACTTTCTTTTATGAAAATTGTAAAGTCCCTGTTGAAAATGTATTAGGAAAAGTGGGTGATGGAGGTCCTATTGCTTTTAATGTACTCTATGTAGGAAGGTATAAATTAGGAGTAACCACAGGAGGTGGTTCAAAATTTGTTTTAAATGGTGCGCTTGAATATGCAAATGAACGTGAACAGTTTAATCGTTCTATTAAAAATTTCGGAATGATTCAACGCAAGTTTGCCAACATGGTTACGAGGGTGTGGGAAAGTGAATCCATAAATTACATGATAACTGGCTCTATTGATCATACTTTGGCTACTGCCGACAAGTCTGCAGATGATTATTTTGAAACGGTTCAGAAAACAATTGAAGATCATGGAATTGAAGCATCTATTTCAAAAATAGTGGGATCTGAAGCATTGGCTTATATAGTAGATGAAGGGGTCCAGATTTTTGGTGGAAATGGGTTTATTGAAGAATATCCCATGGCTTGTGCCTATCGAGATGAACGTATTAATCGAATTTTTGAAGGTACCAATGAAATAAATCGCCTCATTATTGGTGGCACCGTAATGAAAAAAGCAATATTGGAAGAAATCCCTATACGGGATACCATTAACCATCGAATGGAAAATTGGATTCCGGAACTTAATATCTCAGATGCTGAGCCCTTACTCAATGAAGCCCGGGCTATTGAATTTTGCCGATCTTTTACCTTATTCTGCCTCCATGAATCCTTATTAAAATTTGGTCAAGATCTTAAAAATGAGCAATGGGTCATTGAGCCTTTTGCCAATATGGTGATTGCCTTAGCTGTTATGGATACGGGGTTTAAGCGCTACTTTAATTTGGATGCAGGGGAACATAAAAATAATACTCGGGAAGTAGTAAGCTTGTCTGTGGTAGATCAATTTGATAGTACCGTTAAAAATGGTACCGATATTATTAACTATCTATTTAATGGTGAAAAACTTCACAACATTTTAAAGACTGTTGGTAAATGGCAATCTGCAACTGGTTATTATCCCAGTCGAATTATATGCCAAAAAGCCATAGTTTCTACTTTATATAGGCATAATAAATATTATTTGAATTAAAAGGAGATAGAATTAATGTCAATTGAATCATTCATTATTGATGGAGCCCGAAGCCCTATTGGAACTAAAAATGGCCAAATGGTTGGTGTCCGTTCTGATGATCTTGCCGCCCAGGTAATTCAGGGATTAATGCAGAGAAATGCAAATATCCCTGTTGAAACTGTGGAGGATGTAGTTGTAGGTTGTGCCTTCCCTGAAGGTCCTCAAGGTATGCTCATGGCGCGATCTATTTCCGTATTGGCTAACCTCCCTATTGAATCCGGTGCAAAAGTAGTGAATCGTTTCTGTGGATCTTCCATGGACTCTGTGCACCAGCTTAGTCAAGCAATTTTAGCCGGAGACATTGATGCAGGAATTGCTGCAGGGGTCGAGGATATGTTTTCTGTTCCCATGGGTGGATTTAATCCCAGCTTTCATCCCGATTTATATGAGAAAGAATTTTATATTGGCATGGGTGATACGGCAGAAATTCTTGCCAAAGATTTAGATATTTCCCGGGAAGACCAGGAAGCTTTTGCTGTGAAATCTCATGAAAAAGCTTTAGCAGCTATGGAAGAAGGACGATATGATAATGAAATTATTCCAGCCCAGGTTAACGGGGTAGAGGTGACCAAAGATGAAGGACCTAGGACTCCTGATCTTGACAAAATTAAATCATTGGACCCTGCCTTTGATGCTGATGGTACGGTTACTGCCGCAACCTCCAGTCCCATTTCAGTTGGAGCAGCAGCAGCAATAATCATGGGTGGTGATAAAGCAAAAGAATTAGGACTCTCTCCAAAATTTAAGATTAAATCCAGGGCTGTGGCTGGAGTAGATTGGACGCGCATGGGTTCAGGACCATTACCTGCCACTGAGAAAGCTCTGGCTAAAGCCGGACTGAAGCTCAGCGATATTGATGCAATTGAATTAAATGAAGCCTTTGCTGCTCAATCTCTGTATGTCATACGTAAAGGCGGTTGGGATATGGATAAGATCAATCTTAATGGTGGCGCCATTGCACTTGGCCATCCACTAGGATGTTCCGGTGTACGATTGCTAGTAACCCTTATGAATGTCATGGAGCAACAAGACTCCACTCTGGGTCTTGCAACCATGTGTATTGGAAGTGGGCAAGGGATTGCTACGGTGATAGAGAGAGTTTGAATCTACAAATTTGATTTAAGGAGAATATTTCATGTCAGAAATTTTTAAAATAGAAAAAGTCGCCGTTCTTGGAACGGGAGTGATGGGAGCCCAGATTGCCGCCCATTTAACCAATGCTAAAATCCCGGTACTGGCATTCGATATATCCCAGGAAATTGCCAAAAAAGGTGTTGAAGCCAGCACGAAATTAAAACCCAGCGCTTACTACAATCCCAAAACAGTGGAAATGATTACGCCGTTAAATTATGAGGATCATATAGATCAGATTTCCGAATGTGATTGGGTGATTGAGGTAATCGCTGAACGACTGGATTGGAAACAGGATCTGTATAAAAAAATACAACCCCATTTGAAAAAAGAGGCTGTCATAACCTCTAATACTTCCGGTATTTCCATTGCTGAACTTATAGATGGAATGGATAATGATATGGCTGGCCGTTTTTTTATTACCCATTTTT
>DTTG01000051.1 GCA_012964845.1 Fidelibacterota bacterium | reverse complement strand
CTGATGACAAAACGTGTCCTTAAATATATTGTTTATGAAAATAGTTGGTGAAGAATAAAAATCCCCACTTTAATTTTGATCTATAATACTGATGGATATTAACACATTTAAAAGATTAGCTGAAAATTATAAAACCATACCGGTGTATAAGCGGATATTGGCAGACCTCTTGACGCCCATTTCCGCCTACATGAAACTAATGAAAAATTCAGATTATGCCTTTATTTTAGAGTCCGTAGAAAAAGGTGAACAGTACGGAAGATATTCTTTTATTGGGCGAGATCCCCTGATGATATTAAAATCTGAACATGAGAAAACACATATTTGGCAAGATGGAAATTGGCAGGAAGAATCCACATCCTTTCTTTCTGTTTTAAGAAAAACTCAAAAAAAATACAATGCTCCAAAATTATCGGACATTCCACATTTCACTGGCGGTTTAGTGGGATTTATGGGGTACGAAAGCATTACCTGGGTGGAAGATATTCCCATTTATAAGCAGGATGAACTTCAATGCCCGGATGCTCTATTCATGCTGTTTCATGAATTGATTGCCTTTGACCATCTACAAAATCAGATTATTTTATTCAGTAATGTTCAAATCGAAAATGGCATGGATTTAGAACAGGCTTATACTGATGCCAATCTCTGTATTGATGAAATGGGGGAAGATCTCCATACGGATATTGATTACCAAACTCCAGCACGGCTTGAGCAGTCCAAGCTGCACTCTAATTTCACCCAAGCCAAATTTGAGGATGCAGTACAAAAAGCCAAAGAGAACATCAAGGCTGGTGATGTATTTCAACTGGTGTTGAGTCAATGCTTTCGGCGTCAAACATCTGTAGATCCACTCACAATGTACAGGGCATTGCGCAGTATTAATCCCTCCCCTTACATGTTTCATCTCAAATTAAATGATTTTGACATTATCGGTGCATCCCCTGAATTATTGGTAAAGGTAGAAGATGATGAAATTGAGATTCGCCCCATTGCCGGTACACGCCAGCGGGGTGAAAATGCGGAAGCAGATAAATTACTGGCAGATGATCTGCTCAAAGATGAAAAGGAACGGGCGGAACACCTAATGCTGGTTGATTTAGGACGGAATGATGTGGGTCGGGCAGCCGAATTTGATTCGGTGAATGTGAAGGAATTTATGGTAGTGGAATATTACTCCCACGTCATGCATATTGTTTCCGATGTGCGGGGTAAATTACGCGAGGGAAAAGATGTATTTGATGCTCTCTACAGTGGGTTTCCCGCGGGTACTTTAACGGGCGCACCAAAAATTCGTGCAATGGAAATCATTCATGATTTGGAACCATCACGGCGGGGGGTGTATTCCGGTGCCATAGGTTATTTTGATTTTACCGGTGACATGAATACCTGCATAGCCATCCGTACCATGGTGATGAAAGATGGCACTGTGTATTTTCAGTCTGGCGCAGGCATCGTATATGATTCTGACCCCAAAAAAGAATTTGAAGAAACAGTAAACAAAGCCAAGGCCATAAACTCCGCAATTGACCTGGCAGAGAATGGGTTGGTGGATTGAGATTGAAGAGTGAAGATAGAAGATTGAAGAATGACATACAAAAGGGCCAACAGCCAATGGCTAAAGGCTAAGAGCTAATTGATACTCATCATCGACAACTACGATTCTTTTACTTACAACCTGGTGCAGTACATCGGATCGTTAAATCCAGAGTTGGAGGTACACCGGAATGATAAAATCACCCTGGCGGAAATCAGGGAAATGAATCCAGAATGCATTGTTATTTCGCCGGGACCGGGTAAACCGGAGGATGCGGGTTTGTCCATAGACATTGTTAAGGAGTTTGGGGGAAACACGCCCATTTTTGGTATCTGCCTGGGACATCAGGCAATCACCGTAGCATTTGGCGGCAAAGTGGATAGAGCCAATGAAATTGTTCATGGGAAAACCTCCAAAATTACTCACAGCGGTTCAGCTATTTTTCGAGACATCCCAGAAACATTTGAAGCCACACGCTATCATTCACTGGTGGCGCTAAAAGAGTCATTCCCTGCTGAACTTAAAATTACTGCCAATACCGACAATGGACTTATCATGGCGCTGGAACATAAAGAGGACCCCATTTACGGTGTGCAGTTTCACCCGGAGTCCATTGTCACAGAACACGGTATGAAAATGGTGAAAAATTTTTTAAACACCACAAAGAACACTAAGAGAACATAAAAGTTTAATAAACTCTGTGTCTCCGTGGTTAAAGGAGATTAGATGAAACAGACAATTGAAAAATTACTCGGTAACCAGAGCCTCACTCAGGAGGAATCCCGGGATGTGATGTTTAGGATCATGTCCGGGGAATATGATGATGCCCAGATTGCCGGGTTCCTCATTGCACTCCGGGCAAAGGGGGAACGATCAGCTGAAATAGCCGGTTTTGCCCAGGCCATGCGGGACAAAATGACTAAAATTGAATCTGTAGATGACGCCATTGATATGTGCGGTACCGGCGGTGATGCCAGCGGGACATTCAATATATCCACGGCCGCTTCCTTTGTAGTTGCTGGCGCAGGAGTACCGGTAGCCAAACACGGCAACCGCTCAATGACCTCCAAATCGGGGTCGGCAGATGTGCTTACGGCATTGGGAGTAGATATCACCCTGCCCCCAGAAAAAGTGTCAGAATGTATTAAAACTATAGGCATTGGTTTCATGTTTGCACCCTCACTGCACCCGGCCATGAAATATGCCATGGGTGCCCGGAAAGCGTTGGGTACCCGGACGGTCTTTAATATTCTGGGTCCCCTTTGTAATCCGGCCGGGGTTGACCGCCAGCTTATGGGAATATTTGAAGGCAGCCTCACCGATAAGGTGGCAAAGGTGCTGCAGAAACTGGGTTCCAAACACGCCATGGTGGTTCACGGCTATGAGGGTCTGGATGAAGTTTCAACCACCGCATCCACAAAGATCAGTCACCTGAAAATGGATAATACCATTGAATCCACAGCCATTTCGCCCTCAGATTTTGGTTTTGAAAAGGCAACCCTGGATGATTTGAAAGGCGGTGAACCGGAAGAAAATGCCGTCATCATAAAAAATATCCTGGATGGAACAGACAAGGGTA
>DTTG01000050.1 GCA_012964845.1 Fidelibacterota bacterium | reverse complement strand
AATATATCCTTTTCTAAATTAGTCATCCCTTAAAATACTTCTATATTTATCCCTTGGAAAATCAATCACTTTTAGACTTTTCTGAAAATATTTCCGCAGATGTAAAGGCGCTATTTTCTCTTAATCCACTTAAATATTCTCGTAAGGAGATTGCACATAATTTAGAAATTAATGCCAAAAATCTTGCAGTTCCGGAGCAGGTTCATTCTGCTGTGGTTGAGTTCGCCAGGTGTCCAGGCATGTACCCTGCTGCTGATGGATTGGTTACCCAAGATCCGGATATAATACTTACACTTAAGGTAGCAGATTGTGTACCGGTATTTTTGCATGACCCCTCTAAAAATATAATAGGTCTGGTACATTCAGGGTGGCGGGGGACGGTGGAAAATATTGTTCTAAATGCCATTCAATTGATGGAGAAAAACGGAACCGAGACTGGTGACATTAGATGCTTTTTGGGTCCCGCCATCGGTATCTGCTGTTATGAAGTAGATGGGGAAGTTGCTAAAAAATTTGACGATAAAGCGAAAGTGAAAATGGAAGAACGTAAATGGAGGGTTGGGTTGCACGAGCAGATTAGGCTGCAGTTGGCATCAGTAGGAGTGCAGAAAAAAAATATTCGCTCCTCTGACATTTGCACTTATGAATCACAAGGTTACCATAGTTACCGCCGAGATGGAGAAAATGCCGGTCGAATGTTTGCATTTTTAAGATTGAAATAATGGACTGGATTCAAGCACTTATATTGGGAATTGTTCAGGGACTCACAGAATTTCTTCCGGTAAGCAGTTCAGGCCATCTCGTATTGGCACAGCATATTTTAGGTGTAGATGAAGCAGGGGTTCTTTTGGAAGTAATTTTACACATGGGAACATTAGCTGCCATTTTAGTATATTTTTATGATGACCTTAAACAGTTGCTGCTTGAATTCATTAAAGGTGAAAAGGACGCCAAGAACTCTGTTCTATTTTTAATAATTGCCACTTTGCCGGCTGTGTGTGCTGGATTGGTTCTCCAAGACTCGATTGAATCCACTTTTACTATAGATATTGTGAAATGGATGTTCATGATTACCGGATTAGTTGTGGGTGGGACTTATTTTTTTAAAAACCAACCCAAAAGGGAAATGGTTTTAATGATTGCATTCTGTATCGGACTTGCGCAAACATTTGCCCTTTTACCAGGAATCTCCCGTTCAGGCATCACAATATCTGTTGCCCTGATTATGGGGATTCAACACCAAAAAGCAGCAAAATTTGCTTTCTTTATGGCAATCCCAGTTCTGTTCGGTGCAGGATTGCTACAGGCAATTTCTATTGAGCCTCAAAGCAATATTTTATCTACCCCATTAATTGTTGGATTTATTTCATCTGCTGTCACAGGATATTTGGTAATAAGTTGGTTATTAGATGTAATTTCACGGGGGAAATTCTATTTGTTTTCCCTATATTGTTTTGTTGTTTCTTTTTTAGCATTTACTTTTATCAGTTAATTTACTATGAGTCAGAAAAACGCATCCATTGGTCAAATAATTCGTAGACTTCGAGCGCGGGAGATTGCTCCTGTGTATGCCCTTTATGGTGGAGATTCATTCCTCGAGGATTATTTCATGCTGGAGCTCTCACAATCATTTCTGAAAGGAAAAGGGGTAAAATTACATCTCTCCTTAGATCAGGATTCTGAAGAAAAGTTATTTGGGGAACTTTCGGCTATTTCAATGTTTGAAGAAAAACGAATTATCATTGTCAGGGAGATAAAAAAACTGAGAAGTAAAAAGGGCAGGCAAGAACTGATTCAATATATCCAAGCCCCTAATCCCCAGATTGTATTGTTAATTATTTCAACCGAATATGATTTGCGAAACAGCTTCCTGAAAAACATTGCAGATCACTCAGAATTATTAGATTTGCGAACTCCCTTTGAAAATAAAATGAAAGAATGGGTGCAGTTTATCATAAATAGCAGAAAAATTAAAATTACCGAGGGAGCAATTGATCATTATATCCGGATTTATGGCGATTCAACCGCCCATGTCATAAATGAAATAGAGAAAGCTACCCTTATGTTGGGAGATGATGAAATTAATGAAAACAATATTGAAAAACTGGATGGTTTTGATCGTGTATTTCAAATGTGGCATTTTCAGGATAGCATGGGGAAAAAAAAATTACAAACTTCAATGGAAATAGCCCTATCGCTTTTAGAAAATGGAACCAAATTCCCCCAGATATTAGTGAATTTAGTATATTTATATCAACAAATGCTCTGGAAAAAAATGGGGCAGGTCAAACCCAGCGGTTATACAGGAATAAATAAAATTATTACCTCCAACTTATCCCGGTATGATAAGGCATATTCCCACAGCGAATTGGTGCAAGTTATCCAAGAGCTCAGAAAATTGGATGTATTAAGCAAATCTACCTCTATCAATGAGACTTCTCTTATTCAACCCCTCATTGTTAAAATATGTAAGAATCAGTATGTCTAATTTTGAATTGACCGATGAGCAGCTCATTAAAAAATTCCAAAATGGAGATGTGGGGGCCTATAATCAGATTGTTTATCGCTATAAAGACAGATTATTAAATTTTATTTACCGTTTCTTGAATGATATAGATCGTGCGGAAGATTTGGTCCAGGATACCCTTATTAAATTATACACCCATAAAGATTCATATCGAGAGATTGCAAAATTCTCCACTTGGCTATATACTATTGCTGCAAACCTTGCTCGCACAGAATTACGGAAAATCAAGCGTCGAAAAACTTTTTCGGTTTCAGAATTGAGTCGTGATGACAGGGAATTTATTATATCCAGTACTGATATTGAGCCTGACGACGAGAATTTAGCTCAAATATTCGAGAAAAACGTCCAACGCGCTTTAGCGGAGCTTCCTGATGATTTTAAGACAATTATCATACTGCGAGATATTCAGGAACTTTCTTATGATGAAATTAGTAAAATCGTGGAAGTTCCTCTGGGAACGGTGAAATCCCGTATAAACAGGGGAAGAGTAAAATTACAGGAATTATTAAAAAAGAAAGGGGAGAGACCTTACTGAATGAATTGTTACGATTTTGAGCTGAATATATCAGCCTACATAGAGGGAGAATTAAAACAGGCAGTTC